>JBBJOB010000107.1:0-7169 GCA_037721455.1 Solirubrobacteraceae bacterium
GGAGGGCGAAACCTGTTGTTCCGAAGGTGGGCGCTTGCGACCACCGGAGGGCGAACGCCGTCGCCACCAGACCCACGCCGCCGCCGCCAGCCCCATCCCCAGCGCGTCGATGGCCACATCGGTCATCGTGCCGTTGCGGCCCGCCACGAAGCTCTGGTGCCACTCGTCGCTGACCGCGTAGGCCAGGCCGAGCGCCGTGGCCAGCACGGGGCGGCGCTCGCCGACCGCGTAGAGCAACGCGAGCCATAGTGCCCCGTAGGCCGCCACGTGGCCCGCCTTGCGCAGCGGCAGGTCCCACGACCAACCCGTGCCCAGGTCAGGCTGGGCGGAGAGCAGGAAGAGCACGGCCATGATGGCCAGCGCGGGCACCCATCGCATACCCTCGAACATAGGGGGTGCCGTAGGCCGTCACGTGGCCGCCCGAGGCTCGCCCCCTGATCGAATCCGCGTTGGCCAAGTCTTGATGTTCTCCATCACCGCAAAGTCGCCGTATGCGCTCAAGGCGCTCGCCGAGCTCGGGCGCAGTGGCGCCGACGGCCCGGTGCCCATCGCCGAGTTGGCGCGCCGTCGCGACATCCCCGTCCAGTTCCTCGAGCAGCTCTTCGCCACGTTGCGCCGCGCCGGCGTCCTGCGCTCCCAGCGCGGGGTCAAGGGCGGCTACGCCTTCGCCCGCGGCCCCGCAGAGGTGACGGTCCTGGAGGTCATCGAGCTGCTCGACGGGCCTCTGGGGCGTGACGCCGAGGGCATCATCGCCGAGGCGGCCGCGGCGGCGCGCGCCGTGCTCGAGGCCCAGACCATCGCCGACCTCGTCGAGGCGGAGCGCCGCGCGGGCGGGCAGGCGATGTACTACATCTGATGGCCCCCGTCCCGGCGAACCTCGCCCAGCACATCGGCAACACGCCGATGGTCGAACTGACCCGGCTCGCCCCCGACGCCGGCGCGCGGCTGTTCGGCAAGCTCGAGGCCTACAACCCCGGGGGCAGCGTCAAGGACCGCATCGGGATCGCCATGATCGAGGCCGCCGAGCGGGAGGGCCGGATCGAGCCGGGGCGCACCACGATCGTGGAGGCCACCAGCGGCAACACCGGGATCGCCCTGGCCTTCGTGTGTGCTGCCAAGGGCTACGACCTGGTCATCACCCTGCCTGAGGGGATGAGCCGCGAGCGCACAGGGTTGCTGCGCCTGTACGGCGCCCAGGTGGAGATCATCGAGTCGGTGGGCGGGATGAACGAGGCCATGGACGCTGCCCGCCGGATGGGCGCACGCGACGACGCCTTCCTGCCCGACCAGTTCTCCAATCCGGCCAACCCCGAGGCGCACCGCACCACCACCGCGCCCGAGATCCTCGCCGCGCTGGACGGCCGCGTCGACGTGCTCGTGGCCGGCGTGGGGACCGGCGGCACGGTCACGGGTGTGGGCCACGCGTTCAAGGAGCGCGACACGGCGACCCATGTCGTGGCCGTCGAGCCCGCCGCCTCGGCGGTGCTCTCCGGGCGTTCGCCCGGGCCGCATCGCATCCAGGGCATCGGCGCGGGCTTCGTCCCGTCGGTGCTCGACCGGTCGGTCATCGATGAGGTCATCGCGGTCAGCGACGAGGCGGCCATCGAGACCGCACGGCTGTGCGCGCGGCGCGAGGGCGTGCTGGCCGGGCTGTCCTGCGGTGCGGCGCTGCACGCGGCGGTCGAGGTCGCCCGCCGGCCCGAGCGCAGCGGCCAGCGGATAGTCGTCGTACTGCCCGACTCCGGGGAGCGCTACGTCAGCGCGCCGTTCTTCGCGCCGGGGGTGACCTGATGGTCGGCGGGTCGGCGCCGCCGGCCGCTCGGTGACCGCCAATGGCGCCGGGAGTACCTTGTGGCCACGATGCTCGGCCTAGGCACCCTGGCCCGCGTGGCCGGCGAGATTCGCCGAGACGTCTCCGCCGCGCACCAGCGCGACCCCGCCGCACGCGGGGTCAGCTCGCTCGAGGTGCTCGCCACCTGGCCCGGCGTCCAGGCACTCCTGGCGCACCGCGTCGCGCACGGGCTCGCCGGGCTCGGCGTCCCGCTCGTACCGCGCACCATCGCCATGGCCTCACGCGCGCTGACGGGCATCGAGATCCACCCCGCCGCCGCCATCGGCGACGGGCTGTTCATCGACCACGGCAGCGGCGTGGTCATCGGCGAGACCGCCCGGGTGGGCGCCGACGTGACCCTCTACCAGGGCGTAACGCTGGGTGGCACCGGCTTCGCGACGGGCAAGCGTCATCCGACCGTGCAGGACAACGTCACCATCGGCTCGGGCGCGAAGGTCCTGGGTCCCGTCACCGTCGGCCACGGGGCGAAGGTGGGGGCCAACAGCGTCGTGTTGCACGACGTGCCCCCCAACACCACCGTGGTCGGCAACCCGGGGCACGCGGTGCGGGTCGAGGGCCGGCGGCCGGAGGGTCCCGACGCCGACTGGGTGCACCTGCCTGACCCCGTCGCCGACGCCCTGCGTGACCTTGCGGGGCGCATCGCCGCCCTGGAGCGGGCGCTGGAGGAGGCCACCGGGCACCATACGCAGCCCTCGGCCGAGGTGCGCCCGCTGCGCAACGTGCGCGGGCGAAATCCGGCCGGCGGTTGAGGCCGGCGGCCTCCCCCTCCAAGGGGTGCCCGAGGGCCGTCACGTGGCTGTCCGAGGCGAGCCCCGTGGCGGTCTCCCGTCAGTAGTACACGCACCGGCAGCGATGGCGAGGCCGCGACTTGATCTCCGGCGACTGTCCGCGGTTCCAGAGCCAGTGGTCGAGGATCCGCGGCGCCACGCCCGCCCGCTGCGCCAGCAGCTCGCAGGCATGCACCGCGCAAGCCCGGATCTCCTGCTCCTGGGCCCCCGGGCGCAAGGGCCGCAGTGCGTCGATGTGCGCGGCCAGGCGATCGTCGTAGACCAGCACGCCGTCGCAGCGCAGCACGTGGGGCACGAGGTTGTCGGCGAAGATGGTCAGCGCGTCGAGGTCTGCGAACGTCGCGACCCCGGCCAGCGCGAGGTCCGCCGGGACGATCTGTGCACGCTTGTAGAAGCCGTGGTCGGCGAACATCGCCATGCCGCCGGCCAGCACTTCGGCGAGGCGCTGCGCCGACCCGCCGGCCTGGTGCACGAGGTCCAGCGCATCGCGCTCGCCCAGGAATGACCCCAGCGCGCGCAGGGCCTGCGCGTAGAGACCGATCAGCTCGTGGTCGCTGCGCTGGCCGAGCACGTCGGCCAGCGCGTCGGCGCGCATGGCCCGAAGCTGCGCGTTGGCCCACGGTCCCTCCGCCCGGAAGCGGTCGGCCAGGGCCCAGGCGATCGTGAAGTAGCCCGAGCAGTCACGCCGCTTGCGCAGCGTGGGGAACCAGCCCGAGCCGAAGTTGATCGCGTCGAGCGTGAGCAGGTAGGTCGCGACGTCGGCCGGCGTCCCCTCCAGGTAGTGGCGCTGGGGGTCCAGCGCAGGCGGGGAGTTCGCGAGGGGCCCGCCCGAGCAGCCACCTGACGGCTCGGGCGCCCCAGGGGGCTCGAGCCCGCGGAGAGCGTCGAGGTCGATGCGCACCGACTGCGCCCGGGCGGCGACCCGGGCGCAGTGCTCGCGGACCTCGTCACAGAGGCCCACGCCCGACCGTCGCTACCGGTCGCCGACCACGACCGCCACCGTCGCGCCGCGATCGGAGCCCGAGGGGCTGCCCACCGTCCAGCCCACGCCGATGTCACGGAAGCGCGAGGTGAGCAAGGTCCTGCGGTGCGACGTGCTGGCCATCATCGTGGCCAGGATCCGCCGCGGGGTTGTCGTGCTGGCGTAGCGCGCGGCGAGCGTCTCGCCCAGCTTCCAGCCCCGGCTGCCGTCTACGTAGGACGTGTAGGCGCGGACGCGAGCTTCGACGTCCCTGCCTCCCGGGCTGATATGGGAGAAGTACTCCCGGCGGTGCATGTCGCGCGTGTGGCGCTGGGCGGCCACGGCGAGGCGCGAGCTCCTGTCGAGGCGGCCCAGGCCGCGCGCCTCGCGCTCGTTGCTGATGAGGCAGCGCAGCGCGCGATCGGCACGGGCCCGGCTGATGGGCCCGCGGGCCGACGTGTCCGCGTACGAGCAGCCAGCAGCCTCCGCGGCCGGGGCCGCGGTGGGCGAGCCTTCGGGCGCGGCGAGGAGAGCGAGCAGGGCGATGGGACCGGCGGTGAGAGGGACGAACCGGCGCATGATGAGACCTCCCGTGATAGGGGACGGGGCGGGGGCGCCGGGCAGTGAAGCAGGTCGGGCTGTCGCGGTGCGCTCCGGGGTGCGGCGACCTTGAACCCGCCCGCGTCGCCGCCGGAGGCGATCCTATGATCGATCGCAATGGGCGAGCCGACCGTCACCAGCACAGATCCCGCCGCCCTCCTGGAGGGCCTGAACCCTCCGCAGCGCGACGCCGTCGAGCACGGCGAGGGGCCCCTCCTCATCCTGGCCGGTGCCGGCTCGGGCAAGACCCGCGTGCTCACCCACCGCATCGCCCACCTGGTGCGCACCGACGCCGCCGCGGCGGGCGAGATCCTGGCCATCACCTTCACCAACAAGGCCGCGCAGGAGATGCGCGAGCGCGTCGAGCGGCTGGTCGGCCGACGCACGCGCGCCATGTGGCTCATGACCTTCCACGCGGCCTGCACCCGCATGCTGCGCGCCGAGGCCCCCCGTCTGGGCTACACGCGCCAGTTCACGATCTACGACCAGGCCGATGCGCGCCGGCTGGTCAAGCAGTGCCTGGACGAGCTGGGGGTGGACAGCAAGCGCTTCACCCCCAACGCAGTCCTGCACCAGATCTCCGATGCGAAGAACAAGCTGCGCGACGCCGAGACCTACCGCCGGATGGTCGAGGGCTACTTCGAGCAGACCGTCGGCGACGTCTTCGACCTCTACGAGCGCGAGCTCCTGCGCATGAACGCGATGGACTTCGACGACCTCCTCGTCCGCGCCGTCAACGTCCTCGAGCTCTTCCAGGAGGTCCGCGACCGCTACCAGGCCGCCTTCCGCCACGTGCTCGTCGACGAATATCAGGACACCAACCACGCCCAGTACCGCTGGCTCCAGCTTCTGACCAGCGAGGAGCCGCGAAACCTGGCGGTTGTGGGGGACGACGATCAGTGCCTCGTCGCGGGCACCCAGATCACGATGGGCGACGGCTCGACCAGGCCCATCGAGGACGTTTGCGAGGGCGAAGAGGTGGTCTCTTGCTACGGGAGCGGAGACTTCCGGCCCGCCCGGGTGACCGGCGCTTTCGCCAGCGAGCGCGACGACGGTGTGGCGATCACCCTGCGCAGCGGCCGGCGACTCGTCTCGACTCCCGAGCACACCCACTTCGCCGGGTTCAAGCTGGGCGTGACGCCGCAGCAGCACATGACGTACCTGATGTGGAAGAAGGGCGTCGGGTTTCGAGTGGGGACGACGCGCACGTACACCGACGCGCAGAAGAAAGCCCGTATCGGGGTGATCCAGCGCAGTGTCCAGGAGCACGCCGACGGCGCGTGGGTGATCTCCACCCACGATCGGGAGGGGGACGCTCGAGCAGAGGAGGCGGTGCTCGCGCTGCGCCACGGCGTGCCAACGCTGCCCTTTGTCGCTCGCAAGAGCGGAAGTGCGACCACGTTGGTGGGGGAGCAGGCCTTGATCGACAGGGTCTTCGCTGGCGTGGACAGTGAGGCGGGCGGCCTTGCGCTGCTCTCCGAGGCGGGTCTCGACGCCTGTCAACCTCACCACCGGGCGCAGAGCCACACCGGTCGGCGTCGCAACGTGGTTCTGACCCTCTGCGGCGACCACCGCGGCCTTCGCCCGATGCACCGCCTGTCGTTGTTCGGCTACGACGACGAGGGGAGGGTTGCGCTCGAGGAACTCGGCCTGTCGGTTCGCCCGGCGCGAAGCGACTCCCGCGGATGGCGCTACGAGTCGTGCTTCGCGGACGCTGCCGCAGCGCTGGGCCTTGCCGAGCGCATCTGCGATCGCCTGGGTGGCACGCTTCAATGCGTCGCCCGGTTCGGTCGCAACGACCCGGGGAGGCCGAGTGGCAACTCGCTGCCCTTTCGTACGGCGGCGAACATTCGCCCCGGGATGGCGATGTTCGACGAGGAGGGGGGCTACGACGTCGTGCAATCGGTCGAGCGTGTGACGATCGATCACCCCGTCCACGACCTGAACATCGAGGGCACCCACAACTTCGTCGCCAACGGCATCGTCACCCACAACTCGGTGTACGGGTTCCGGGGAGCCGATGTAACGAACATCTTGAATTTTCAGGACGATTATCCCGAGGCCCACGTCGTGCGCCTGGAGCAGAACTACCGCTCGACGCAGTCCATCCTGGACGCCGCGAACGCGGTGATATCCCACAACCGGGGGCGGATGAGCAAGTCGCTGTGGACGGACCTGGGTCAGGGCGAGCCGCTGAAGCTTCGCGAGCTGGACGACGAGCACGCCGAGGCGCGCTACGTGGTCGGCGAGATCGAGCGGCTGCTCGACGAGGAGGGCATCGCGCGCTCGGAGGTCGCAGTCTTCTATCGCACCAACGCGCAGTCGCGCGTGCTGGAGGACACGCTCGTGCGCCGCGAGCTGGCCTACCAGGTCATCGGCGGCACGAAGTTCTACGAGCGTGCGGAGATCAAGGACGCGATCGCCTACCTGACCGTGCTGGCCAACCCGGCCGACGCGATCTGCTTCCAGCGCATCGTCAGCTCGCCCCGGCGGGGCATCGGGCAGACCTCGCTGCAGCGGGTGCTCGCTCACGCGCAGACGACCGACGTGCCGGTGTGGGACGCCGCGAGCGACCCGAGCTCGGTGCCCGGGCTGGGCAGCGCCGCGGTGCGGGCCATCGGGCGCTTCATGGACACCATGGCCGGGTTGCGTGAGCGCGCGCAGGCCGGCGGCCAGGTGGCCGAGCTGCTCGAGGCGGTGTTGGGCGAGACCGGCTATCTCGAAGCGCTGGAGGCCGAGCGCACGATCGACGCCCGCGGGCGTATCGAGAACCTCGAGGAGCTCGTGGAGGTCGCGCGGGAGTACGACGCGACCAACGAGGGGGAGGACGCCGGCCTGGACGCCTTCCTCTCCCGGGTCAGCCTGGTCGCCGACGCCGACACACGCCGCGATGACGACGGCATGGTGACCCTCATGACCCTCCACAACGCCAAGGGCCTCGAGTACCCGGTGGTCTTCATCCTCGGCT
>JBBJOB010000108.1:0-7089 GCA_037721455.1 Solirubrobacteraceae bacterium
CATGAACAACGGCTACCTGGGCATGGTCCGCCAGTGGCAGGAGCTGTTCTGGGACCGACGCTACTCCCAGGTCGACATGGGCGACTTCCCCGACTTCGTCAAGCTCGCCGAGGCCTACGGGGCCACCGGCCTGCGCCTGACTCAGAGTGCCGGCCTGGTCGAGGCGCTGCGCGAGGCCATCGCCACGCCCGGCCCGGTCATGGTCGACGTGCGCGTCGGTCGCGAGGAGAACGTGTACCCGATGATCTCGCCCGGCCAGGCCGCGCGCGACATGGTCGGGTGAGGAGCACGATGGGCGAGCCCGGCACCAAGGAGCTGCTGAGCCTCGAGGAGCTCGAGGCCGCGGGCGGGCTGCGCACCGGGCGCAAGCACATCCTGTCGATCCTCGTGGAGGACAAGCCGGGCGTGCTGACGCGCATCGCCGGCCTGTTCGCGCGGCGCGGCTTCAACATCCACACGCTCACCGTCGGCCCGACCGATGACCTCAGCATCTCGCGCATCACGCTGACCGTCGACGGCGCGCTGCACCCGATCGACCAGGTCACCAAGCAGCTGCACAAGCTGATCAACGTCCTGAAGATCCGCGACCTGGAGCCCGACGACACGGTCGCGCGGGAGCTGGCGCTGTTCAAGGTCGCCGTCGAGGGCACCCAGCGCGCCGAGGTCATGCAGATCTGCGAGATCTTCCGCGGCAAGGTCGTCGATGTCGGCCGCCGCTCGATCATCCTCGAGGTCACGGGCACGACCGACAAGGTGGCCGCCTTCGAGGCCATGCTGCGCCCGTTCGGGCTCATCGAGATGATGCGCACGGGGGAGATAGCGATCAGCAGAGGCCGGGGAGAGACCTAGGCCATGACGGTCGCCGCGCCGCGCACCGGGGGCTCGGCCTTCGGCCTCGCGGCGGGCGACCGGGAGCGGCTGGCCGGGCGGCTGGCCGAGGGCGTGCGCCGGGCGCGGCGCTCGGGGGAGGCGGTCCTGGTGGCCGTCACGGTGCCCGTGGCCGGCGACGTGGATCCCACGGCGGTGGTGGCCACCTCGCGAAGCGCCGGGGAGCCGTGGTGGGTGCTCGAGCAGCCCGAGCGCGAGGGCAGCGCACTGGCCGCGCTGGGCTGCGCGGTGGCGCTGGACGCGCGGGGCCCGGACCGCTTCGCCTCCGTGGCCGCGCGCTGGCGCGCGCTGGTGGGCCGCGCGCTGCTCGACGCGCCCGACGGCCCGGGGGGCAGCGGCGCGGTGGCCGTCGGCGGCTTCGCCTTCGCGCCAGAGGGCGGCGCCTCGCCGCCCTGGACCGGCTTCCCGCCAGCCTCCCTGCACGTGCCCGAGGTCGCGCTGGCGCGTCGCGGCGGGGAGGCGCGGCTGACCGCCGCCGTCCTCGCGGGCCCCGACGACCTGCCCGAGCAGCTCCTGGCCCGGGTCGAGAGGCGCCTGGCCGGACTGCACGCTGCGCCGCTGCCCCTGCTGGACCCCCATCCGGCGGCCCGCGTGCGCGTGGCGTCGGCCATGCCCCCCGAGCACTACGAGGCCGCCGTGGCCCGGGCCGTGGAGCGCATCCGCGCCGGCGCGCTGGAGAAGGTCGTGCTGGCCCGCGAGGTCGCCGTGCACGCCGGCACGCCGCACGACCCTGCCGCCGTCCTGGGCGTGCTGCGCGAGGCCTTCCCGGCCTGCCACGTGCTCTGCGTCGGTCGCGGCGACGCGGCCTTCGTCGCCGCCAGCCCCGAGCTGCTGGTGCGCCGCGACGGGCTGCGCGCCTCCACGCTGGCGCTGGCCGGCTCGACGGGGCGCAGCGCCGACCCCGCCGTCGACGACCACCTCGGCGAGCGCCTCCTGCGCTCCGACAAGGACAGCGGTGAGCACGCCATCGTGGTGCGGCGCATCGAGCGCAGCCTGGGCGAGCACGCGGTGTGGGTCACCTCCGCGCCCGAGCCGGTGGTGGTCAAGGTGGCCAACATCCAGCACCTGGCCACCCCGGTGCGCGCGCAGCTCGCGCGCCCGATCCCCGCGGTCGAGCTGGCCGGCGCGCTGCACCCCACGCCCGCCGTCGGGGGCGAGCCCGACGCGGTCGCCCAGCCGCTCATCCCCGCGCTGGAGGGCATGGACCGCGGCTGGTACGCCGGCCCGGTCGGCTGGACGGACGCCAACGAGGACGGCGAGTTCTGCGTCGCGCTGCGCTCCGCGCTGCTGGAGGGCACGGTCGGCCGCTGCTACGCGGGCGTGGGCGTCGTGCGCGACTCCGACCCGGCCGCCGAGCTGGCCGAGACGGAGATAAAGCTCCAGGCGTTGCTCCCGGTGCTGGCCGCCTGACTATCCCACCCTCGCGGCCAGGACGGCGAGATCGCCCTCCTCCCATGTCACGGTCGCGTCGAACCCGGCGTCGGCGAGCCAGCGCCGCTGCTCATCAGCCGTGCTGGGGAAGTCGACGTCGCTCAGCGGCGTGACCGCCGCGTCGGGGTCGCGCGGCACGACCACGTCGGCGAGCACGAACCGCCCGCCGGGCGCCAGCACCGCGCGCACGCGGCGGAACAGGTCGCCTTTCTCGGGTCCCTGCAGGTGGTGGACCGCGAGGGCCGAGACGACGAGGTCGAAGGGCCCGTCGGGGAGGGGGTCCTCGAGGCGGCGCAGCTCGAGGCGCACACGGTCGGGGTCGAGGCGCTCGCGCGCGGCGACGAGCATCGCGGCGTTGGCGTCCACGCCCACCAGCACCGCGTCGGGGCGGGCCTCGAGGAGCCGCCGCGCCGTCTCACCTGTGCCGGTGCCCAGCTCGAGGATCGAGCGTGCGGGCACGTCGCGGGTCGCGGCGACGGCCTCCTCCTGGAGCCGGTCGTAGCCCGGCACGCCCTCCCGCCGCATCCAGGTCAGGTAGGTCTCGGGGTCCCACCCCTCGTGGCCGGCGCGCCGTGGGGTTGAGTCGCCGTCGGTCGGCTTGATCGCCGCCTGCACCGCCGCCACGCAGCGCCGGCGCAGCGCGAGGATCTCGGCGCGGTCGGTGCGCACGTGCAGGAGCGTGGTCTCGAACGCCGGGCGCAGCTGTTGAGGGGCCTCCACGCGGCGGTAGGCGATCCCGGCCATTGAGGCGGCGGCCGCGAAGTCGATCCCGGTCGGCGTCGCGACGTGCTCCTCGAAGGCGTCCGTCGCCGCCGCGACGGGCAGCGCGTCGAAGATCCCACCGCCGCCGTTGTCGACCAGGACGATCGTGAGCGGGCGGCGGGCGCGGGCCAGCGCGGCCAGGCCACCCAGGTCGTGGACCAGCGCGACGTCGCCGATCAGCAGCACGACGGGGCCGCTGTGGACGGCGGCGACGCCCAGCGCCGTGGCGACCGTCCCGTCGATCCCGTTGGCGCCCCGGTTGGCCAGCACGCGCGGCGGATCGTCGCGCACAGGCGCGAAGGCCTCGACGTCGCGCACGGGCATCGAGGAGGCCACGACCAGGACCGCGTCGGCCGGGAGCGTGGTGGCCAGGTGGTTGGCCACCAGTGGCTCGCTGAGCCGGCGGCGCAGCTCGGTGTCCAAAGCGAGGTGGGCGGCCTCGTCGGCCTCGCGCCATCGCTCGAGCCACCCGGGCTCGGTCTCCGCGGCCTCGATCGGCTCGCCCGCGGGCACGATGCGCGCCAGCACGCCGTCGGGGTCGTGCCAGACCCCCTCGGGCTCCAGGGCGATCTGCTCGACCTCCTCGGGCAGCGAGGCGAGCCACCGGCGCAGCGGCTTGGAGGTGGGCAGGTCGCCAACGCGCAGCACCCAGTCGGGCGCCGCGCCGGCAACGAAGGCCTCGTCGCGCAGCAGCGCGTCGTAGTGGGCGACCGCGGTGCTCCCGCGCCGTGCGCCGCTCAGGGGATCGGCCAGCAGCGGCACGCCCAGGCGCTGGGCCAGCGCGGCCGTGGTCGCGCCGCGATCCTCCGCCCCGGGCCGGCGTTCCAGCCGGCCCGCGACGATCAGCGGGCGGCGCCCCGTGCGGATGGCGCCGCTTGCGCCCGGTACGCCCGGTCGGAGGGAGCGGCCCAGCCGGGGGGCGCCGTCGGTGCGGCCGGTGGCGTCCTCGGGCAGCTCGCCGGGGGGCACCAGCGGGTCGCGGAACGGAAGGTTGAGGTGCACCGGGCCGGGGCGGTCGTCCAGCGCGGTCCAGACCGCACGGCAGGCCAGCGAGCGCAACCAGCGCAGGCGCTGGGGCGTGGCCTCGTGGTTGCCGACCTCGACGAACCACTTGGCCGCTCGGCCGTAGAGCTTGATCTGGTCGATGGCCTGCCCGGCGCCGACGTCTCGCAGCTCGGGCGGGCGGTCGGCGGTGAGCACCAGCAGTGGAACACCCGCCTCATAGGCCTCGACCACGGCGGGGAGGTAGTTGGCCGCCGCGGTGCCCGAGGTGCAGGCCAGCACGGCGGGCATCCCGGTCGCCTTGGCGACGCCCAGCGCGAAGAATCCGGCGCAGCGCTCGTCGATCAGCGAGTGGCAGGCCAGCCGCCCGTTGCGCACCAGCGCGAGCACCAGCGGCGTGGAGCGCGAGCCGGGGGAGGTGACAGCCGTTTGCACCCCACAGCGCACCAGCTCGTCGACGAGGGCGCGGACGAGGACGTGCTGATCGGTGTCGGGCGGCAAGATGGCGGGCGTGTCGGAGACGGTGGTCCTGCTCCACGGCTTCACCCAGACCGGGCGAAGCTGGGAGCGCGTGGAGCGTACGGCCAAGGAGGCCGGCCACGCGGTGGCGGCGCCCGACCTGCGCGGACACGGCGCGTCGGCCGCCGTCCGGCCCGTCGACTTCCCCCACGTCGTCGCCGACGTCACCGCGCTGGCCGACGACGCGGTCCTGTGCGGCTACTCCATGGGCGGGCGCATCGCCCTGCACGCGGCGCTGGCCCATCCGCACCGCGTGCGCCGCCTCGTGCTGATCTCTACGACGGCGGGGATCGAGGACTCCGCCGAACGCGCCGAGCGCCGAGCAGCCGACGAGGTGCTGGCCACGGAGATCGAGCGCGACGGCCTCGAGGCCTTCGCGGTCCGCTGGGCCGCTCAGCCGCTCTTCGCCGGCCTGGCGCCGGAAGCTGCTGCCACCGCCTGCGCCGACCGCCTGCGCAACGACGCGGCTGGGCTGGCCGCTGCCCTGCGCGGTCTGGGCACCGGCGTCATGGAGCCGGTCTGGCAGCGCCTCGGCGAGCTGCGCATGCCCGTCGCCGTCCTGGCCGGCGCGCGCGACGCGAAGTTCCTCGCGCTCGCCCGCCGCCTGGCCGGCGCCCTCCCCGCCGCCACGCTCACCGTCGTCCCCGGTGCCGGGCACGCCCTGCACCTCGAGGCCCCGGAGGCCGTCGCCGCGGCGCTGGAACCCCGGTGAAGGTCGCCGATCCGCGATCCTTGTGGTGTGCCTGGGCGGCTGATCATCCTCCTCGCGGCCGCGCTGGGCGCAGCGCTGCTGGTCGCCGTCTGGGGCCAGACGGCCGGCGGCGACGGCGGCGCGCCGTTCGCCGAGGCTGAAGACACACCGCCGCTGACCATCGCCCAGGCCGTGGGCCAGCGGATGATCTTCCCCTACGACGGCCTGGAGCCCCCTCAGGAGCTGGTGGAGCGCATCGCCCGCGGCGAGGCGGCCGGCGTGATCCTGTTCTCGCGCAACGTCCGGTCGGTCGAGCAGGTGCGCTCCGTCGTCGACCGTCTGCAGGCCATCGAGCGTCCGACGGGCCTTGAGGCGCCGCTGCTGGTCATGGCCGACCAGGAGGGTGGGGCGGTGCGCCGTATCCCGGGTGCGCCCGAGCAGCCCGCGCCCGTCCAGGCCCGTGGCGGGGCCGACGGCGTGCGCGCGGCGGGCAGCGCGGCGGCCGCCACGCTCACTGCGGCGGGGGTGAATCTCGACCTGGCGCCCGTGGTGGACATCCCCCGCGGAGGAGATTCGGCCATCGCCCGCGAGAACCGTGCCTACGGCAATGCGCCCGGGCCGGTCAGCGAGCTGGGCCTGGCCTTCACCGAGGGCCTGCGCGAGGGCGGCGTGGCCGCCACGGCCAAGCACTATCCCGGCCTTGGCGTGTCCGCGGTGAACACCGACAACGCGCCCTCACAGATCGATCTGCCACTCGACCAGCTTCGCGAGGTCGACGCCGCGCCGTTCAAGACCCAGATCGACGCGGGCGTTGAGGCGATCATGATGTCCACCGCTGCCTACCCGGCGCTGGACCCCCGCCCGGCGGCCTTCGCCGACCGCTGGATCAAGGGCGAGCTGCGCGAGCGCATGGGTTTCGAGGGCGTGGTCATCACCGACGACCTCCAGACCCCCGCGGTCGTGCGCTTCGGCGCCGCCGGCCAGCTCGCCTACTTCGCCATGCGCGCCGGCGTCGACCTGCCGCTGTTCGCCAAGGACTACGCCACCGCCGCCAACGCCGCCGAGGCGCTGGAGCGCGCCGCGCGCGACGGCGCCCTGGCCCGCGACGAGCTCGACCGCGGCGCGCTGCGGGTGCTGGGGCTGCGCCAGTCGCTGGAGGGGTAGCGTCCACTTGACATGCGGCAACGATGAAACCATCATGAGCTGATGGGTCTGATCCAGCTCCGCAACGTTCCAGACGATGTCCACCGGACGCTCAAGTCCCGGGCCGCCGCCGAGGGCACATCGCTCAGCGACTACGTCTTGCGCGAGGTGACCCGTGCCGCTCGGACGCCGGCTGCGCACGAGCTCGATGCCCGGATCCGTGAACGCGGCTCGGCGGGGGTGACGACGGCCGACATCCTCGAGGCAAGAGACGCAGGCCGTCGCGAGTGAGGTGCGTCGCCGACGCGTCGGTCGTCGTGGCGTACCTGCTGGGCGAGGCGACCGACGCCGAGCGCGGCGGACTGCTGGACGACGCGCATGGGCCGACCCTGATCGACATCGAGGTGACACAGACGCTGCGCGGCCTCCTGCGCGGCGGAAAGCTCGATCTCGTCACGGCCGATCTGGGTCGTGAAGAGCTCGGCCAGCTCCGCTTGCGTCGCCACCCCGACGCGCCGCTGCTTCACCGCGCCTGGGAACTGCGCGACGTGTGCACGACCTATGACGCGCTCTACGTTGCCCTCGCTGAAGCGCTGGACGCGCGCCTGCTCACCCGCGATGCGCGGCTGGGACGGGCTGTGACGAAGCTCATC
>JBBJOB010000109.1:0-7057 GCA_037721455.1 Solirubrobacteraceae bacterium
TGAGAGGACCGGAGGCGAAAGCCGTTCTCCGAGGTCCGAACTTGAGAGGGAGGGGGTGTGTGGTGCTGTGCAGGTCGAGCGGGCGATCGCACCCGGTTCCTCCCTCACCGCTGCCGTTCGCCGAACCCGCGTCCACGGCTCCACAGGCAAACGGCAAGCCTGAGGGCGAGACCAGGTGGCGGCCGGCGGATCGCCCTGGGTCAGGCCGCCTCGGCGCCCGGCCTGGGCTCGAGCCCCTCGGCCAGCATGGGGCGCCCGTCGAGCTCGTAGCGCACGTCGACGGAGTGGTGGGCGCGGTAGGTCCCGATGCCCCAGGCGCCCAGGAACCAGCGCCAGAAGCCCAGGCGCCCCTCCTGGGCGAGCTGGGCGGCGAAGTGCAGCTCGCGGTCGCGGACCTCGAAGTCCTGGCCGCGGACCTGATGCACCCCGTTGATGTAGACCTCGAAGTCGCCGCGCACCTGCGGCGGGAGGTCCACTACCGAGCCGGCCATGGCCCGAGCGTATCCGCCTGCGCCGCCCCTACCCTTCGTCGATGCCTGCGCCCGCCTCCGCCGGTGACATCGCCTACGCCGTGCGCCGCTCCACGCGCGCGCGGCGCGTGCGCGTCACCGTCGACCCCGGGGGCGGTGTCGAGGTGGTCCTGCCCGGACGGGTGTCGGAGCGTGCGGCGGCGGAGGCCGTGGTCGAGCTGCGCCCCTGGATCGACCGTCGGCTGGCCGAGGTGGCCGCGGTGCGCGAGCGCCTCGCCGCGCGGGCGGGCACCGTTCCCTACCTGGGCGGGACGCTGCGCCTGGTCCCCCAACCCGGGCGCACCCGCGTGCACCGCCGCGGCGACGTGCTCCACGTGCCCGCCGGCGACGCGCGCCCGGCCCTGGACCGCTGGTATCGCCGCGCGGCCCGGGCCGAGGTGGCCCAGCGCCTGGACGCCGCCGTGGCCGCGCTGGACACCGCCTACACGCGCCTGACCATCCGCGACCAGCGCACACGCTGGGGCTCGTGCTCCGCGCAGGGGGCCATCGCCATCAACTGGCGCCTCCTGCTGGGGCCGGCGGAGGTGCTCGACTACGTCGTCTGGCACGAGGCGTGTCATCTCGTCATCCACGATCATTCGCCCGCGTTCTGGGCGCTCCTGGAGGCAAGAGCGGGCGACCAGAGGCAGGCCAGACGTTGGCTGCGCATGAACGCCATGTTGTTGACGCTCTAGCGCTCCGTGATCCGGCGCACAGGCGCCTGCTGGGGGCTAACGTGCGTGCGCTCCCATGGAATCGGGCCAGTCGTCCTCTGCTGTCGTCATCCGCCTCGTTGCCCTCGCGGCCATCGGGCTGGCCGTGATCGGGCTGGTGGCGATCCTCCTGCGCTCGGGCGACGCCTATTCGGTGGAGGCCGACTTCGTCAACGCCTCCCAGCTCGTGGAGGGCAACCAGGTGTTCGTGGCGGGCGAGGCGGTGGGTTC
This sequence comes from Solirubrobacteraceae bacterium, assembly GCA_037721455.1. GTDB lineage: Bacteria > Actinomycetota > Thermoleophilia > Solirubrobacterales > Solirubrobacteraceae > Siliceabacter. Next base: position 1,454 of record JBBJOB010000109.1, read on the forward strand.
CGTCGAGGACATCCGGGTGACCGACGACGGGCAGGCGCGGGTGCGGCTGACCATCGAGGAGGAGGAGTTCGCGCCGCTGCGCGAGGGGACGTTCGCCACGGTGCGCCTGCTGTCGCTCTCGGGCCAGGCCAACCGGTACGTGGACCTGCAGATGGGGCCGGGCGGCGCGCCGACGATCGCCGACGGCGGGTCGATCGGCGTGCAGGACACCCAGGCCGCGGTGGACATCGACCAGCTCTTCAGCATCTTCGACCCGGTGGCGCGGGTGGGCGTCTCGAAGTCCATCGAGCTCTTCGACGAGTTCAACGCCGGGTCGACGGAGGAGGCCAACGAGGCGCTGCGCTACCTCAATCCGATGCTGGCCTCGTCGGCGGCGCTGTTCTCGGAGGTCAACCGGGACCGCGGCGCGCTGGAGCGGTTCATCGTGCAGGACGCCGAGCTGGTGACCACGGTCGCCTCGCGTGACGAGGCGCTGTCCTCGCTGGTGGAGAACCTGGCCACGACGTCGGCCGCGCTGTCGGCCGAGCGCGACGACCTGGGCGAGGCGGTGGAGACCCTGCCGACCTTCCTGCGTTCCGCCAACTCCACGTTCGTGAACCTGCGGGCCGCCCTGGACGACCTCGACCCGCTGGTGGAGGACGCCAAGCCGGTGGTGCGCGACGACCTCATCCCGCTGTTCGACGAGCTGCGGCCCTTTGCTGCCGACGCCGCGCCGACGGTGCGCGACCTGTCGCGCACGATCTCGCGGCCGGGCGAGGACAACGACCTGATCGACCTGCTGGAGCGCCAGCCCGAGGTGGCGCAGATCGCCGTGGAGTCCGCGCAGCGCAACGGCGAGGAGCGCCCGGGGGCCTTCCAGGCGCTGGCGTCCGGCGCCGAGGGCGTCACGCCCCAGCTCGAGTTCCTGCGGCCCTACTCACCCGAGCTGGTCGGCTGGTTCGACGACTTCTCCTCCTCCGGCGGCGCCGACGCGCTGGGCGGCTTCTCGCGCGCAGGCCTGCAGCTCAACGCGTTCACCCTCACGCCGGTCACCGGCGGGCCGCTCGAGCTGCTCCCGGTGCCGCCCGAGCTGCGCGCCGACCTGCTGGGCGCCGGCTTGGCGACCGGGCGCAACCACCGCTGCCCGGGCTCGCTGGAGCGCGGCGGGATCTTCGTCCCGGAGCCCGACTTCAACTGCGACCCCTCGATCCAGCCGGTCGGGCCATGATCCGCGGCCTGCTCCTCGTCCTGGTCCTCGGGGCCGCCGCCGTCGGCGCGGTCGTGCTCAGCTCGGGCGGGGACGAGCTGCCCGAGTACAAGGTGGTCCTCGACAACTCGTTCGGTCTCACCGAGGGCGCCGACCTGCGCTCGGCCGGCGTGGCCATAGGCTCGATCGAGTCGCTGGACGTCGAGCGCGGGTCCAACCACGCGATCGTCACCGTCGGGGTCAGCGAGCCCGCCTTCGCGGACTTCCGCACCGACGTCTTCTGCCAGGTCCAGCCCCAGTCCCTGATCGGCGAGTACTTCCTGGACTGCCGGCCGGGCTCCGAGGAGGAGCGCCTGCCCGCAGGCGGCACCATCCCCGTCGAGCAGACCGCGGGCACCATCCCACCCGACCTGGTCAACAACATCCTGCGCCGCCCCGAGCGCGAGAAGTTCGGCCTCATCCTCGCGGAGCTGGGCATCGCCTTCGCCACCCGCGAGGACGACGTGCAGGCCACGCTCCAGCGCGCGGTGCCCGCCCTGCGCGAGACCAACGAGGTCCTGGACATCCTCGCGCGCAACACGAGCACCATCAACCAGCTCAACCGCGACGCCGAGGTCGTGCTGGGCGACCTGTCGGGCAACCGCGACGACGTCGCGCGCTTTGTCTCCGAGGCCCGCGACACCGCCGCGGCCACCGCCTCGCGCCGCGCCGACCTCGAGACCACGATCGACCTCCTGCCTGACTTCCTGCGCGAGCTGCGCCCGACGATGACCGAGCTGGGCAACGTGGCCCGCGAGCAGACGCCCGCCCTGCGCGACCTGCGGGCCAGCTCCGGCGACCTCACGACCCTTTTCGAGCGCCTCGGCCCGTTCGCCGAGGCCTCGCGGCCGGCGGTGCGCTCGCTGGGCGAGGTCTCGCAGACGGGCACCGAGGCCGTGCGCGAGGCCGGCGACACGGTGGCCATCCTGCGCGACCTGGGCGCGTCGCTGGTCGACCCCGCGACCAACCTGCGCTTCGTCACCGAGCACCTCAACGACCGCGAGTTCGCGGTGGAGCGCAACCGGCTCAGCCCCGGCGGCGAGGGCTTCACGGGCTTCGAGTCCTTCCTGCAGTACATCTTCGCCCAGACCCAGGCCATCAACCTGTTCGACACGCGCGGCTACATCCTCAAGCTGACCGCGCTCATCAACGAGTGCAGCGGCTTCGCCGGGGAGGCGACCATCCGCGACAAGCCGGAGCGCATCGACGAGTGCGCCAACGCGATCGGTCCCAACGGGCCGGGGCAGCCGGGCTCAAGGGCCGACACGTCGGGCACGCCCGAGGGCGAGGCGACCCCGCAGGCCCCGACGCAGACCGGCGAGACCGAGCCCCAGGAGGAGGCCTCCCGCCGCGAGGCCCGTCGCCAGGCTGCGTCCAACGAGGGCGGTTCCGCTGGCTCGCCTGAGCGTGAGCGCGGCGGCGTCGGCGAGCTGCTCGAGTCCCTCGGCGCGCCCGGCGGCGGCGACCGGCCCGACCCGGGGGAGACCCTGCGCCGCGGGCTCGAGGGCGCGGCTCCGACCCGCCCGGGCCCGCGCCCCGCGCCGCAGGACGGCGGCCAGGCCCTCCTCGACTTCCTCCTGGCGCCATGAGGGGCTCGCGCGCCAGCTCCATCGCCGGGAACCCAGTCCTGATCGGCGCGGTGACCGTCCTGATCACGGTGACCGCGGTCTTTCTGGCCTACAACGCCAACAGCGGCCTGCCCTTCGTGCCTGTCTTCGAGATGAAGGTGGAGGCGCCCAACGCCTCGCGGCTGGTCGTTGGCAACGAGGTGCGCGAGGGCGGCTTCCGCATCGGCCAGATCTCCGAGATCGAGACTGTCCGTGACGAGGCAGGGGAGCCCGTCGGCGCGGTACTCACGCTGGCCCTCGACGAGTTCGTCACGCCCATCCCGGCCGACAGCGACTTCTTCATCCGCCCACGCTCTGTGCTCGGGCTCAAGTACGTGGACCTGGTGCGCGGGCAGTCGGGCCAGGCGCTGAGGGCCGGCTCCACCATCGAGGTCAACGAGCAGGCCATCCCGCCCGACTTCTCCGACGTCTTCAACATGTTCGACGAGGACACGCGCGAGAACGTGCGCCTCAACCTGGCCAGCTTCGGGGCGGGCCTGGCCGGGCGGGGGATGGCGCTCAACCGCACCTTCCAGGTCCTGCCCGAGCTGCTGACCGACATCCAGCCGGTCATGCAGACCCTCAGCGACGAGCGGGGCACCGAGCTCGAGCGCTTCTTCGACGAGCTCGCCGACGCCGCGCGGGTCACGCGGCCCGTCTCGGGCGATCTCGCCGAGGGCTTCACGTTCATGGCCGACACCTTCGAGGGCATCTCGCGCGATCCGGCGGCGCTGCAGGACACGATCTCCGGTTCCCCGCCCACCCTGCGCTCCGGCCTGCGCTCCCTGCCCGTCCAGCGCCCGTTCCTGCGCCGGGTGGCCGGTATCTCCGATGAGATCCGCGGCTCGGCCGCGCAGCTTCGCACCAGCCTGCCCGCCGTCAACAGCGCGCTGGCCGCCGGGACGCCGGTGCTGGGCCGCGTGCCCGAGCTCAACGAGGACCTCGAGCTGGGACTCGACGCGGTGCTGGACCTCACCTCGTCGCCGTCGACCAACCTCGTCCTGCAGGGCCTGGACGCCACCGCCGACACGCTCGACGTGACCCTGAAGTACCTCGGGCCCCACTTCACCGTCTGCAACTCCTTCAACTACTTCTTCACGTTGACGGCCGACCACTTCTCGTCCTACGCCGGCCCGGAGATCGGCTTCTTCGAGCGCATCCAGGGCAAGAGCGCGCCCGAGCAGGAGAACAGCCTCGCCAGCTTCGGCGCCGCCGAGCCGGCCAACGCCGAGCCCTTGGGCGGCGTCATCCCGCCCGAGCTCACCAGTCAGCTGGGCGACCCGGCCAAGCTCAACGCGCAGTTTCTCGGGCGCGCGGTGGACGAGGAGGGCGAGGCCGACTGCGAGTTCGCCGCGCGGCCCTACGGCGTGCGCTCGGCCCAGGGCACGCCGCCCGAGTTCGACATCGCGCTCGACTCGCGCACCCCCGGCAACCAGGGCACCACCTTCACCGGGCGTGACCGCGTGCCCGAGGGCCAGACCTTCACCGCGGAGCCCGGCGGCCTGGCCCCGCCGGTCGACAGCACGCCCGTCGACGAGCGGGGAGGCGCGCGGTGAGGCGCCGTCGCGGTCGTAACCCCGCCCTGATCGGCGCGATCGTCCTCGCGGTGATCGTCGTGGGCAGCTACCTGGGCTACACGAAGGACATCCCCTTCGTCAACCCGCCGTTCGAGATCCAGGCCGCCTTCGAGGACTCCAGCGGCATCCGCGCGAACTCGCCGGTGCGCATCGCGGGCGTCGACGTGGGCGAGGTGACCAGGATCGAGTCGATGGGCGGGCCCAACAGCCCCGCCTCGGTCGTGACCATGGACATCGACGAGAACGGCAAGCCCATCCACGAGGACGCGGAGATGAAGATCCGCCCGCGCATCTTCCTGGAGGGCAACTTCTTCGTCGACGTGCGACCCGGTACCCCCGGCGCTCCCGAACTGGACGAGGGCGGGATGGTTCCCGTCTCGCGTACGGCGAACCCCGTGCAGTTCGACGAGGTCCTCAAGATTCTCAAGGAGGACAGCCGCGAGAACTTCCGCCAGATCTTCGCCGAGCTGTTCTTCGCCCAGTCGGCCGGGGCGGGCGAGGCCTTCAACGCCTCGCTGGACGACCAGTCCGACGCCTACCGCTTCACCTCCGTGGTCTTCGACGCCCTGGGCGGCGAGAACCCCGGCGACCTGAGCGACTTCATCCGCGACCAGGGGATCGTCGGCGGGGCGCTCGTGGAGGACCCCGAGCAGCTGCGCAACCTGATCGTGAACTTCGACACCACCGTCGGCGCGCTGGCCGATCGCGAGGCCGACCTGCGCGACGCCGTGGACACGCTTCCCGGGGTGCTGGAGGAGGCGCTGCCGACCTTCGACGCACTCAACGCCGCGCTGCCCTCGGTCGATCGCTTCGCCGAGGCCGCCCGTCCGGGCGTGCGCTCGACCGGACCGACCGCGCGCGACCTGATCCCGCTGCTGCGTCAGCTCCGCGGCCTGGTCTCCGAAGAGGAGCTGCGCGGCCTGTCGGAGGACCTTCGCAAGGCCACCCCCGACCTCGCCTCCCTGGCGCGGGAGAGCGTGCCGATGCTCGAGCAGTTGCGCCTCGTCGGGAGCTGCTCGACCGAGGTGCTGACCCCGTTCGGCAATACCACGGTCGGCGATCCCAACTTCCCGGCCAACGGGCCCGCCCACCAGGAGCTGGCCCAGGCGCTGTCCGGGCTGGCGGGCGAGAGCGAGTCCTTCGACGCCAACGGCGCCTGGTTCAAGGTGCTGGGCACCGGCGGCCTGGAGACGCT
>JBBJOB010000003.1:0-24000 GCA_037721455.1 Solirubrobacteraceae bacterium
CGGCTGCCGAGACCGTCGGCCAGGCGCTCGAGACCGCCGGTCGGCGCCTCGAGGACGCCGAGGGCCAGATCCCTCAGACGTGGCGCAAGCGCCTGGACCCGCGCAGGCAGGGCATGAGCGTCCCGGCGATGCTGCGGTGGCGCCCAGCCCGCGATCGTCTCGCCGGCCGCGTCCAGCGCACGCCGGCTCGCCCGAGGCCCACCGGCGCCATGCGGCAGTCTCGCCCGCGAGCCCGGCGGACCGCCGCTAGCTCGTCGACGTCCTCGGCTGACCCCGGTGGGGACGACCCCGACTCTCCCGAGCCGCCCCGGCTACGGCTGTGGCGGCACCCGCGCTTCGGTAGCGCCACCCCAAACCTTTTGCGCCTGTTGGTCCGCGCGCAGGCCGAGGAGGTGGCGCGATGAGTCTGCGCGATGTCCTCGCCGAAGCCTGCGAGCTGGAGGACTGCTCGCTGCGGGACCTCACGGTCCTCGCCACGCAGAACGACCCGTTCCGAGTCGACACCCCAGCCGGCCACCGCGACGGTGAATGGCTTGCCGTACAAGCCGAGAAGCTCGGGGATCAGCAGATCCACTTGCGCGGCCTGCACTACATGGTCATCGGCGAGATCAAGCCCGATGGCAAGCCGTACACAAACACGGAGGCCGATTGGCTGTGGCTGTCGAGCAAGGCCGGCAAGGCGGCCCGGTGGCTCGGCTACATCGACTTCAGCCGGATCGTCGACGCTCGCAACAGTGAGCCGGTGGTGGTGCGCCGGGAGCACGTCGAGCCCGAGCCGTACATCTCGGTCGGCGTAGAAGTCGAGATCCCTGACGCCGCCAGCATCGAGCCGCGAGCGATGCTCTATGGGTTCCACGGGCTGCAGCCGTACAAGCTCGTGCTGTTCGGAGAGAAGACGTCGCTTGAGCCGGTGCTCGCCCCGATCGCGAGCGCCTACCAGGCCGACCTGTATCTGCCGACCGGCGAGGCGTCGGACACGATGATCCACCAGATGGCCGCGATCGGCGCGCAGGACGGGCGTCCGATGGTGATCTCCTACCTGTCGGACTGCGACCCCGCCGGCTGGCAGATGGCCGTGTCGGTCGCGCGCAAGCTGCAGGGGTTCAAGGCGCTGTTGTTCCCCGAGTTGCAGTTCGAGGTCCGGCCGATCGCGTTGACCCCGGACCAGGTTCGCTTGTACGGCTTGCCATCAACGCCGTTGAAGGAGACGGAGAAGCGCGCTGACAACTGGGTTCGCGCGATGGGCGTCGAGCAGACGGAGATCGATGCGCTCGCGACACTGCAACCCGATCTGCTGCGCGACATCGTCCGTGAGGCGCTCGCGCCGTTCTATGACCACACTCTCCACCGTCGCGTTCAGTCCTCGCGCCGAGACTGGCAAGAGCAGGCGCAGGCGCAGCTCGAAGAGCAGATCGACGGCGACCAGCGCGAGCGGCTGGTCGCCGAAGCAGCCGAGAAGCTCGCCACGCTGCGCGACGAGGTCGCCGCCATCAACGACGGTATGCGCGTCGCGGTGGGGGACGACATCGTCCTGCCGACGCCGGTCATTCCCGAGCCGGTGATCGACACGTCGGCGCATGGCTTGCCATTAGTCGATTCGGAGTGGGCCTTCGCTGAGCAGTCACGCCAGCTGATCGCGCACAAGGAGTACCGCAACGGGGACGGCGAGCGATGAGCGCCCAGGCCCCGATGCCGCCCAGCGCGCGCCGCGCCGGCCTCGACGCGCTAGCGGCCGTCCTTCGCCGCCGCCACCCCGGCCTCGACGTCGTCTTCGAAGTCGAAGCTGACGATCGCGTTCACGACTCGGCGACGCGGAAGGTCGACCGGGCCCTGCCCGCGCCACAGGACACGGACACGCCGCTCCAGCGGGTCGACGTTGCGGCCACGGCCACGGGAGCGGCGGACCATCACGCAGTCGACGAAGGCGCCGAAGACCTCCCGGCGATCATCGACCGGGAGGCCGCGTAGATGCTCCTCCGTGGCGCCGACCATCGCCACGTCGGCGCTGGCGTCCAGGCGCGCGAGGTCGGCCTCGGCCTCGCGGACGGCCCTCAGGTACTCGTCGAGCCAGTCGTGCCACTCGCCCCCCAGCTTGCGGCGGGCCGCACGGTCCCGGCGGAAGTCCTGGAGATCGTCGCGAGCGAGGCTGAGCGCTGCGGCTGCGCGCTCCCGGTCGCCGGAGTCGGCGACCAGCCGCGTGGCGCCGCGGATCTCTCCCACGATCGCGTTCTCGACGTGGGTCTCGATCGTGTCGGCAAGGATCGAGGCGGGCTGTGGGCATCGCCCGCTGGCGTGACGGTCACGGCATCGGTACAGGCGCTCCTTCTTCGGGCCGTAGCCCAAGCTCATCCCGTACCGACAACCGGCGCAGCGCACCAGGCCCGCCAGCAGCGCGAGCGGCTGCCCGTCACGGCGGCCACCGACGCGGACGCGCGGGTTCATCTGCGCCGCCTGCCATTCCTCCTCAGTCACCAGCGCGGGGTGCGCGCCCGCGTTGACGACCGCCCCGCGCCCGTCGATGTCCTGCGTGACGTAGCGCGACGCCTCCCCTCTGTAGACGCGCTTGGACACCAGGCGCTGGACGCTCTGACCGATCCAGTGCGTGCCGTCCTCCCTCGGCGCGACGTCGTTCAACCACACGCCCAGGGCACCCCACGTCTCACCCCGAGCGCGACGACGGAACACCTCGACGACGACCAGCGCGCGGTCGTTGGGCACAAGGCGACGGTCCGGCCCGACGTCGTAGCCCAGGTAGCCGTTGGGCGAGATGTGGACCCCGCGCTCGACGGCGTGACGCTGGGCCACCGCCCAACTCTCCTTCAACGTCGAGCGAGTGAACTCAGCGAAAACGAACATCTGCTGCATGAACGCTCGGCCGGCCGGCGTGGTGTAGTCGAGCTGGGGCTCGGTCGCCGAAGCGAGCACGGCCCCGTGCTCCCCGAGCTCCGCCATCGTCGTAACGGCCCCGAGCAGGCTCCGAGCGAAGCGGTCCATCTTGTAGACCGCGATCCCGCCCGACTCGCCGCGGCGAACCCGGTCCAGGATCTCGCCGAAGATCGGCCGGTCCATCGTGCCGCCCGAGACGTTCAGCTCCGGGCGCTGCATGACGACCTCGACGCCCGAGCGCTGCGCCCACTCGCGGATCGCGCGCTCCTGCACGTCCGGGCTGATGAACCCTTCGCCCTCCCGGCCGCCGACCTGGGAGACCCTGATGTAGCCGTCGAGCGGGAGCATCCCCCGACCCTACTCCCTACTGCGGCTGATTGTCCAACATGTCCACGTCGAGATGGGCAATGCGGGCCACCCCGAAAGGATGGCGCGCGGCCCGGCGGCGCCGCCGGTCAAATCGCCCGGCGCCGGCACCCAAGACGTGCCGCGGGCGGCCTGAGAAGGCCGCCCGCGGAAACCGGGGCCGTGGGTGTCTCGCGGACGCCCTACCGGTCGACGGCGGCCCACACGGGGCCGTCACCGCTGTAACCCAGGGCCTGCTTGACCGCCGGGGCCAGATCCCACTGGCGGCCGGCCACGAACGGCCCGCGGTCGATGACCCGGGCGGTCACCGTCCGGTCGCCGCGCTTGAACACCACACGGGTGCCGCAGGGCAGCGTCTTGTGAGCGACGCCCTTGATGTCGCCGGTCAGCGTCTGCCCGCAGGCGGTGCGCTTGCCGTAGAAGCCCGGCCCGTACCAGGAGGCGCCGTCGCGGCTGAGGAAGGCCATGCGGCCGGGCTCGTCTTGCCACCCCGTGTTGATCTCGTCCTCCTCGAAGCGCACCCGCACCTCGAAGGCCTCCGAGCGCTCCTGGAGGTGGCTGACCGTGAACCGGCCGCCCTCGCGGGTGGTCGCGCGGGCCAGCGTGCGCCAACCGTCGCCGTCGCGGCGCTCCAGGACGACCTCGCGGCCCTCGAAACCCGGGCGCAGCGTGCCGGTCACCGTCGCGCTGCGTCCGGCGCGCACCACGGTGTCCTCGTCGGCCTCGTCGGCACGCAGCTGCGAGGCGATGGTGATCTCCTCCGCGCGGCTGGTCAGCTCCGGCGCCAGGCCCTCGCCGTTGACGGCCGCACGCGCGGTCTGGCGGCCGACGACGACACGGGCCTCGCCGCTGCGCCGGCGGTTCTCGCCCTCCAGGCGGAACCGGCCCTGGTCGTCGAGCTCGTCGGCGTCAAGCTCGACCCAGTCCTCGCGGGTGTTACCGCGGTACAGCAGCGAGACCAGCGTGCCCGGCGTGCGCCCCGTGGCGCGGCCGCGCATGTCGATCGACTCGCCGTAGCGCAGCCGGTCGTCGCGCACCTCGAAGGCGATGCCCGCGCCCCGGTCGGGGGTCTGCGCGGCGGCCGGCGCGGCGGCCGCGGCGAGGGTTCCGGCAGTGGTCAGTGCCCCGAGCGCAACCGTGGCGCGCGCAGGGAGATTCGTATTCAACCTCAAGAGAGGTCCTCCTTTGGCTGCCTACGGGGTTAGCTGACGGGCTCGCGCCGGGTGGCGCTACCGCGGCAGGAGCCGCGGATTCGCCCCGGCCGGTTGCGACGGTCTCCCGTCGGCCGGCAATGGGTCCCCCGCTCGCGCCCGTTTCAGGACGGACGCGACTCGGCAGGTCGAACAACTGTTCGCAGGCTGGTACCCCCTGCGTGCCGATGCGTAACACCCCGTCGCACGACTTAATCGTGGGTGCCGGCCGGGTTGCAACCCGGGCCGCAGGGCCGGAACGGCGCTCAGGCCGGCAGGCCCGCGCGCGGGGTCCCGGCCACCAGATGCGCCGCCAGCAGCTCGTGGATGCCCGGCCAGCGTTCCTGGGTGGTGGCGGGCGCGCGGGCGGCCAGCGCCTCCTGCGCAGCCGCGCAGAGCGCGTCGACGGCGTCCAGGCCGGGGTCTTCGTCCACGTGCTGGCAGGCCAGGCGGGCGAGTGCGAGGGCCTCGTCGGGGTCGGCCCGGCCGAAGGCCATCTGGGTCGCGGCGGTGAGGTAGGCCACGGCCCGGCGCGCCTCGATGCGCTGCGCGGGCGGCGGGCCGGGCGGCGGCCCGAGGTCCAGGGGCGGCTCGCCGGCCAGGATGCGCTCGAGCTGCCCGCCGGCGATGGCGGCCAGCGCGTCGGGGCCCAGGCCCGCCTCCAGCGCAGGGCGCACCGTCGCGACCGTGGCCAGGCGCCCGCCGCCGTAGGGCATGTCGCTGGCGTGCAGGATCCGCCCGGGTGGGATCGTCGCGAAGAGCTGGACGAGGTCGTCGGCCTGCCACCAGCTCGTGTCGAAGAACAGGTTGGGCAGCTCCGCCGCCGCCGAGGCGAGGAGGCCGAGGTCGCTGATCCCCGCGTGGGCGAGGATCAGGCGCGCGCGCGGGTAGCTCGTCGCGAGGTCCACCGTGGCCTCGCCCAGGCACGGAATGCCCCGTCCGGCGTGCAGCAGCACGATGCGTCCCTCCTGCGCTGCCGCGGCCACCAGTTCGTCGACCATCGGGTGGGGCAGGCCGAAGGCGTCGCTGCGGGGGTGCAGCTTGATGCCCGCGGCGCCGGCCTCCAGGCCTCGGCGCGCCTCGGCCAGCGCGCCCTCGGCCTTGGGGTCCACGCGGACCAGCGCGACCAGGCGCCCGCCGGAGGCCGCCGCCGCGCGCAGCGCCTCGTCGTTGGCCTCGCGGTAGCCGCCGGGCTCGTGCATCGGAAAGGCCAGCGCGCGGTGGTGGCCGGCTCGATCCAGCCCGGCCAGGAGCTCGTCCGCCGTGGCGGTCAGGCCGTCGGGGTCGTTATGGCCGATGTGGGTGTGGGCGTCGAACCAGCGGGTGCCCGCCGGCAGCGCGGCCATCGCGTGCGCGTGCAGCGCCAGGAGCGCGTCGTCGTAGGGTTCGCCGGGGATCGGCACGGGCGAGAGGCTATGGGAGACGCGCCTGCCCGCGCCCGGGGAAAACAGGGACGGTCGAAGGATCGCCTGCGGTCGGCACGGGCGATCCTTCGATCGTCCCGGTCAGGCGGCCAAGGGAGTAGCGGCCTCGGAATCGGACCCCAAGACCTCGCGCAGCTTGGTCAGGCCCAGGCGCAACCGGCTCTTGGCTGTGCCCAGCGGCGCACCGGTGCGCCGAGCGATCTCCTCGGCGGTCAGCCCGCCCCAGTAGGCCAGCACGAGTGCCTCGCGCTGGGCGGGCGGCAACTCGCCCAGCGCTACACGTACGGCCGCACGACCCTCCTGGCGCTCCAACGCGGGCGCAGGCCTGGTCGGGTCGAGCTCCGCGCGTGCCTCCACCCGGGCGCCCTCGACGATCGTCAGCCGGTCGCGGGCGCGCCCGGCGGCCTGGGCCTCGCGCCAGAGGTCCAGCGCGCGGCTGCGGGCCATGAGCCGCAGGTATGAGCCCAGCTCCCCGCGCCGCTCATCGAAGCGCTGCGGGTTGCGCCACAGGCGCAGGAAAACGTCCTGGACGACGTCCTGGGCCTGGGCGGCGTCCTGGGTCACGCGCAGCGCGGCGGCATACACGCTGCGGGAATGGTCGTCATAAGTGCGGGCGAAGGTGGCTGGGTTGTCGAGTCGCATGACCGTGTCCAATGTCTGTTTAGACTTTGTCCGGAGAACTATACCCACTACGTCAACGCCGCGATCAGTTTCGGGCGCGGGCGGTCTGGGAGGATCCGCTCAGACCGCTTGACGGGCCTCGACGCGTCCTTCCGGCACCGACCTGGAGGCCGCGTCGCCGACCTCACCGCCGGGGTCGAGGTCGGGGTCGGCCGGGCCGTCCGCCGTGGCCGGGTCGGCGCGCGTCGCCGGGCGGGTCGGACGTGATCTGGCCGGCGGGTAGGCTCGGCGCCATGTTTACCCGCCCTGTGCCCGCGCCGTGAGGCGTGCGCTCACCCTCCTCATGACCATCGTCCTGTGCCTGGCGGGGGTGGTCGGTGTGCTGGCCTTCTTCAACGCGCGCGACGAGTCGACGGTGGCCGAGCAGCCCCGCGGCCCGGGCGAGGATCTGCCCCCCCTGGCCGATCAGATCGAGACGCCCGGCAACGTATTCCTGCGCACGGGTGACGGCGCAGACCTGCCCGAGCTGCGCGCGCTGGGCGAGGAGCTCGCGGGCGAGCCGACCGACGCCCTGCGTGCCACCGGCCAGGCCGTCGTCGTCGAGCAGGACGTCTCGGTCGACGGCATCGAGGCGATCGCCGCCGGCAGCTCGCTCACCGTCCAGGAGCCCGACGACCCCGAGCTCGAGGAGTTCGTCTCGTTCTGGCTGGGCAAGACCGAGTAGTGGCTCTTCCGGCGAAGCGGTGCGGGACCTGCCGAAGGGACCACTGGTGATGGCCCGGCCCCTGCGCATCGCCCTGGGCCAGGTCAACGCCGTCGTCGGTGACATCGCGGGCAACGAGGCTCGCATCGGCGACCTGATCGATAGCGCGCGGGACGAGGGCGCCCAGGTCGTCGCCTTCCCGGAGCTTGCCATCACCGGCTACCCGCCCGAGGACCTGCTGCTCAAGGAGCACTTCCTGGCGGACGCCCGGGCCGCGGTGGAGCGCCTGGCCGCCCGTGCGCGAGGCATCGTCGCCGTCGTGGGCTTCCCCGAGCGCTCCACCGACGTCTACAACGCCGCCGCGGTGCTGGCCGATGGTCGCCTGGCCGGCGTCTACCGCAAGCAGTCGCTGCCCAACTACGGGGTGTTCGACGAGATGCGCTACTTCCAGACGGGCACCCGCCCGGCGGTCATCGAGGTCGACGGGGTCACCGTCGGGCTGACGGTCTGTGAGGACATCTGGCAGCCCGGCCCACCCATGACAGAGGAGACGCTGGCCGGGGCGACCGTCGTTCTCAATCTCTCCGCCTCTCCCTTTCAGGCGGGCAAGGCGCTGGAGCGCGAGCAGATGATCGCCCAGCGGGCCAAGGACAACGTCGCCTGTGTGGCCTTCTGCGGCATGACCGGCGGCCAGGACGAGCTCGTCTTCGACGGACACTCCGTGGTCATCGACCATGAAGGCGTGGTGATCGCCCGCGCTCCCCAGTTCGCTGAGGACCTGCTGGTGGCCACTATCGACACCACCGCCGCCCGCGCCGCCCGCCTGCGCGACACGCGCCGCCGCCCGGCCGCTCGCGGCGTCGAGCCGCAGGTCGACCACCTGGGCACATTCACCGTGCTGGGCGAAGAGGACGCGCCCGCTCCCGGCTCGGCCGGCGAGGTGGCCGACCTGCTCGACGACGAGGCCGAGGTCTACGCCGCGCTGGTCACGGGCCTGCGCGACTACGTGCACAAGAACGGCTTCCGCCACGTCGTGCTGGGCCTGTCGGGCGGCATCGACTCCACGCTGGTCGCTCTGGTGGCCGTCGACGCCCTGGGACCCGACCGCGTGACCTGCGTAATCATGCCCTCGCCCCATTCGTCCCCGGGCACCCAGGCCGACGCGCGGGCGCTGGCCGCCAACCTCGGCGTGCAGGTGCTCGAGCTGCGCATCGAGGACCTCATGGGTCGCTACGACGCCCTGCTCGCGGACGTCTTCGCAGACGTGGAACCCGACATCACCGAGGAGAACCTGCAGGCCCGCATCCGGGGCAACCTGCTCATGGCCCTGTCCAACAAGTTCGGCTGGCTCGTCGTCACCACCGGCAACAAGTCCGAGATGTCGGTGGGCTACTCGACGCTGTACGGCGACAGCGCCGGCGGCTTCGCGGTCATCAAGGACGTGCCCAAGCTGCTGGTCTACCGCCTCGTCGACGAGCGCGCCAGGCGCGACCCCGCCTCGCCGGTACCGCCGGAGATCGTCACTCGCCCACCGTCCGCAGAGCTGCGCCCCGACCAGCGCGACGAGGACTCGCTGCCCCCCTACGAGATCCTCGACGTGATCCTCGAGGGCTACGTCGAGGACGACCTGGGCCGCGAGCAGCTCGTCGCCCGGGGCCTGGACGCCGAGGCTGTCGACCGCGTGATCGGCCTGGTGGACGTCGCCGAGTACAAGCGCCGCCAGCAGCCGCCCGGGCCCCGGGTGACCTCCAAGGCCTTTGGCCGCGACCGCCGCATGCCGATCACCAACCGCTACGGGGGCTGACGCGCCCGTGCTCGTCGCCAGGGTCATCGCCAAGCTGGAGCCGGGCGGCGCGCAGCTCTCCCTCCTGCGCGTGGCGCGAGCGTTGGCCGCACGTGGGCATCGGACGCGCCTGCTGGTGGGCTTCGCCACGGACGCGGGGGTCGCGCTGGCCCGCGCCCACGGCGTCGAGCCCGAGCTCATGGGCGCCGCGGAGGACCTTCAGTGGCGCTGCGACGCGGAGTTCGCCGCCTGGCTGGAGCCGCGGCTGGCCGGCGCCGACGTGGTGCACGCGCACATGCTCGGCGCCTGGTGGGCGGCGGCGCACGCCATAGCGCCCGGGATACCCCTGGCAGCCAGCGAGCACAACGACCTCGTCTGGCCCGGAGAGCCGCGGTGGGCCGCGATGGCCGAGGTCGCCGACCGCGTCGACCGCTTCTACGCGCACAGCCCGGGCGCCCGGGCCGGCGTCCTGCGAGCGGGCATGCGCGAGGGGCGCGTGGTGCGCGGCGTGTCGCCCGTGGAGGGCTTCGGCGCCATGGAGTCGCCCGGGCTGCCCTCGCCGCGGATCGTCTTCAGCGGTCGGCTGGCCTTCGACAAGGGCGCCGACGTGCTTGTCGAGGCGGTCGCGCGGATGGCCGCGCCGCCGCCGGCGCTCGTCCTGGGCGCCGGGGTGCTCGAACCGGTGCTGCGCGCGCGAATCGCCGAGGCCGGCCTCGAGGACGTCGTTCGTCTGTGCGGCTGGGTCACTGACCCCGCGGCCTGGGTCGCGGGCGCGTCGGTGCAGGCCTGCCCGTCGCGCGACGAGGCCTTCTCGCAGGCCGCCGTCCTGGCCATGGGGCTCGACGTGCCCGTCGTCGGCACCCGCGTCGACGGCTTCCCCGAGACCCTGGCGGGCGGCCGTGGACTGATCGTCGAGCCCGACGACGCAGCGGCATTGGCCGCGGCGCTCGAGGACGTGCTGTCGGGCCGCCGCACGACCGACCTCGTCGGCGCCCGAGCCTGGGCACAGCGCTTCGTCACCGAGCAGGTCGCCTCGCTGTACGAGCGCGACTACCTGGAGCTGTGCGGGCCGGTGGTCGCCTGACCGGCTTGGCCGACCAGCCATGGCACGCCGAGGACCTTCACGCCTGGCACGTGCTGCGCCCGCTGCTCGACATGGGCGGCTACCTGCCCTGGAGCACCGGGGCGATGCGCCCGGCGGGGCTCGTCGTGGTGTGCAACGAGATCGTGAGCGGCGGGCGCACACGCGTCGTGGAGTGCGGCAGCGGCGCGAGCACCGTGCTCCTCGCGCGGCTGCTGCGCGAGCGCGGCGCCGGCTCGCTTGTGGCCGTCGAGCACGACGCCGCCTGGGCCGAGCTCGTACGCGACCTCCTGCGTCGTGAGGCGCTCGACGACCTCGCGCGGGTCGTGCACGCGCCGCTGGAGGGCGATCCGCCTTGGTATGCGCCCGCCGCGCTCGACGCTCTGCCCACGGAGGTCGACCTGCTCGTGGTCGACGGGCCCCCGGCCTACGCGACCGGGGAGGAGCACCGCCGCGCCCCGGCGCTCGCGTTCTTCGAGGCGCGGCTCGTGCACGGCGCGACCGTGGTGCTCGACGACCTGCAGCGCCCCGGGGAGCGCGACGTGCTCGCCCGCTGGGAGGCGCAGACGCGCTGGGGCTTCCGGGTCGAGGAAGCCGCCGGCGTGGCCGTCGGCGCCCGCGGCTGACAAGGCCTCGTGCCGCTCCTGTGCGCGGCTGACCGCTACGGCGCGGGTGCTGGGCGCACGGCGATGGTCATGCGCGTCATGGCGCACAGTCGGCCGGCGTCGTCGCGGATGTCGACGTCCCAGATCCACGTGGTGCGTCCGCGGTGCACGCGTCGGGCGTGCGCGTGGACCGTGCCCTCGGTGATCGGGCGCAGGAACGAGGTGGCGTTGGACAGGCCCATCGCGATGCTCCCTTCGGACATGACCACGGCGGCTGTGGCCAGGGACGCCAGCGACTCGGCGATGGCGGCGTACAGGCCGCCGTGAACAAATCCCATCGGCTGCTTGACCGCGTCGCGCACGGCCACGCGAGCGGTCGCCTCGTCCTCGCTGTGGCCCAGCAGCTCCAGGCCGTAGAGGGCGTCGAAGGTGTGCTCGTAGGGGATGACGGGCGCCGGCTCCACGGGTTGCGGACCCTAGTGGTCGTCCACGGAAACACGTGCCGTCGCCGGTGGTTTCCGGCGCCGGCTGGCGCCGCACTACCCGCGCGGCCGGCGACGAGGCGGCAGGTCGGGCGCGACCGCAAGGTCCGCGGGAAGACCGACGCCTCCGCTAGGGTCCGCGACCGTAGATGCCCGGCATCGAGAGGCTGCCTCCTGACCACCGCGCCGTCCTGCAGCTCCTGCTCAAGCAGGGGCGCAGCTACGACGACCTGTCGAGCGTCCTGCGCATGGACGCCGACTCCGTCCGCGACCGCGCGCACCTGGCGCTTGAGACGCTGGGGCCCGACACCGACCTCTCCGACGAGCGCCTCGACGAGGTCTCCGACTACCTCCTGGGTCAGCAGCCGGCCTCCGCGCGGGCGCAGACGCGCGACTTCCTGGCCGGCTCGGCCTCCGGGCGCGCGTGGGCCCGCGTGGTGGCCGGTGAGCTGCGTCCTCTGGCCGCCGACGGCGGCCTGCCCGAGGTCCCCGCCGACGGTGAGGAGGTCGAGGAGGCCTTCGACGCGCTGGAGGCCCGCCGCGAGCGTCGCCAGGACGTCGAGCGCTCGTCCAGGTTGGGCGGCATCATGCTGCTGATCGGCCTGGGCGTCGCCCTGGCCGTGGTCATCGTGCTGCTGGTCAGGGGCGGCGGGGACGACGGCAACGGCGAGGAGAACGACACCGGTCAGACGCCTCCCGCGCAGGAGGAGGAGCCGCAGGTCTTCGGGCAGATCAACCTGTTGCCGCCCGATGGTGGCGACTCGCCGCTGGCCGTCGCGCAGCTTCTGGCCGCCGACCAGGGGCCGGCCATCCGCATCGTCGCCCAGGAGCTGGAGCCGATCACCGAAGACACCGTCTACGCGCTGTGGCTCTTGGCTGGCGAGGACGATGCGCAGCTCCTGGGCTTCCCGGAGGGGCAGCCCACCGAGGAGCAGCCGATGCTGGCTGCGCAGGACATGCTGCCTCCCAACGTCGGCGAGTTCGACACGCTGGTGATCACCCAGGAGGAACGGACCGAGGTGACCGAGAACGCCCCCACCTCCCCCGGCGAGATCGTTCTCGAGGGCGCCATCCCGCAGGAGCAGGGCGAGGGCGGGGGCGGCGGCGCGCAGCCTCCGGCCGAGCAGCAGCCCGGCGGCTGAACCCGCTCGCGCGCCGACCCGCCCGGACCGCTCAGCGCCGCGCTTCGACGCGCGACGACCCGCCCGAGCGTCTCAGCGCCGCGGTTCGACGAGCTCGGCCAGGGCGGCCAGCGCGTCGTCGAGCTGCTTGCGCGCGCCTCCCCGCAGCAGAAAGCCGCCGAAGCGCGAGAATCCGCGCGGCTTCTGGTCGACGGTGATCGTCACCGTGGTGCCCGCAGCGGCCGCCTCCCGGAGGTGCACCTCGGTTTCGGCGCTGCGCAGGAAGCGCTCGAACGGCGTGCCCTGGACCACCTGCGCCCATCGCGCCCGCTCGCCCTTCTCGTCGCGCACGAGGATGCGGTAGTCCACGCGCAGCGGCTTGCCCTTCGAGGTCTGGAAGACCTGGGTGAAGCCCTCGGCGTCCACACCCTCGACCCGCGTGATCCTCGGCCACCAGCGCGGCAGGTGGTGGGGGTCGCCCACCACCCGCCAGATCTCCGGCGCGGAGGCTTCCATGGTGCGCGACCGGCGCGTGCGGGGCATCTCTATCCGTCCGCGTATACGACGAGGGAGCGCACGTCGTACCCCGCCAGCGCCGCGCGGCCTGCGAGGAACTCGAGCTCGATGAGGAAGCCACAGCCCGCGACCACACCGCCGAGCTGCTCGACCAGCTCACACAGCGCCTTCGCGGTGCCTCCGGTGGCCAGGAGGTCGTCGTGCACCAGGACGCGCGCCCCGAGGGCCACCGCATCGGAGTGCAGCTCCAGCGCGTCGGTGCCGTACTCGAGCAGGTATTCGGCCCGAACCGTGGTGTAGGGCAGTTTTCCCGGCTTGCGCGCCAGCACGAAGCCCGCGCCGACGGCATGGGCGATGGCGGGGCCCAGCAGGAAGCCGCGCGCCTCGGCGCCGATGACCACCTCGGCCTCGATCTCCCGCGCGTGCGCGGCCAGCGCGCCGACCGCGGTGTCGAGAGCCTGCGGGGAGGCCAGCACGGGCGTGATGTCCTTGAACCCGATCCCGTCCTTGGGGAAGTCGGGGATCTCGCGCACCCAGCGGCGCAGCTCCTCCCCAGCGTCCGCTGCGGCGGAGCTCACCCGGCGATCTTGCGCAGGTCGCGGATGAGCAGCAGGTGCTTGAGGTGAGAGGCCACCGCCGCCAGGTTCTCCAGCGCCTCCAGGGCCTCCTTGCGCCGCTGCGGGTTGCGCGAGCGCAGCGCCGGGGCCAGGATCGTCTGCAGGAGCTGGGACTCGCGGTCGGCCGAGGTGCGAAACACGCGCAGGTTGCGCCCGCCCACGCCGTAGCGAGCCAGCTCTGTCACCGCGCGGATGATCTCGCGCTCGGTCTCGTCGTACCACTTGGTCCCCTCGCGGGCCTCGCCGCGGATGACGCCGTACTCCTCGAGCTCGCGCACCAGCGCGGGGTCGGCGCGGGTCTCCTCCAGGACGTCCTCCAGCGCGTACAGCGCGCCACCGTCCCGCACGCTCATGCTGTGTCGCCGCCCCGACGGCTGCGCCGAGGCGCCCGGCTCGGGCACCTCGGCGTCGACCTGGCGACCCGAGGCCAGCTCCTGACGGATCACGCGCAGGGGCAGGAACTCGTCACGCTGCAGGCGCAGGATGGTGCGCAGGCGAGCGACGTCGCCCGCGGAGTAGAGGCGGTAGCCACCCGGGGTGCGTCGCGGCGCCACCAGCTTCTGATCCTCCAGGTAGCGGATCTTGGAGATCGATATGTCGGGGAACTCGGGCGCCAGCGCCTTGCAGACAGCGCCGATGGTCATCGCCTTGTGCGGCGGGGCGATGGGCGCCCCGCCACCGGCCAGCGTCGCGATGTGCTGGTCCACGGCCATCAGCGCTGCAGGAAGGTGAGCTTGTACTTGCCGACCTGCAGCTCGTCGCCATCCCCGAGGCGCTGGGACTCGATGCGGCTGCGGTTGACGTAGGTGCCGTTGAGCGAGCCGAGGTCGTCGAGGAAATATCCGCCCTGGCGGGTCACCAGCAGCGCGTGATCGCGCGACACGGTGACATCGTCGAGGAAGACGTCGGAGTCGGGCCGCCGTCCGATGGTCATGCGCTCGCCCTGCAGGGGAAAGCTCTCCCCGACGCGGCCGCCGCCCGAGCGGATGACCAGGGCGGCGCCCTCCTGGGCGACCACTTCCTCCAGCTCGACCGGGATCAGCTCGCCGGTCTCGCCCACGCGGTAGGTCGCGGTGGTCGACTCCTTGGGCGCCTCCTCGGCCCCCAGGAAGGCGCCGCACTTGGAGCAGTAGTGCGCCCCCTCCGCGTTGCCGAAGCCGCACTCGGGGCAGTGGCGTGCCATCGGCTGGTGGGACCCCCGGCCCCTACGCGCTCTGGTCGGGCTTCTCCGCGCGCCCGGTGAGGATCTCGGTCAGGCGGTCGACGTCGGCCCCGCTGATGACGTCCTCGCCCTGGTCGTGCTTCTTGCGCAGGCGGTTGACCAGCTCGGCGCGCAGGATGTCGATCTTGCCGTGCAGGAGCCGGCGGCGGTAGGAGACCTCGACCTCCTCCTCGGTGAGCTGCTGGATGAGATCCTTGAGCTCCTGGTCGGAGAGGGAGCCAAGGTCGGGGAAGGTGTCCATCACGGGCGGTCAGATCTCCAGGGCAGTGGGAAGGCGCGAGCATACACCCGCCGGGGCGTCAGCTTCAACCTGAACTTGAGACTTTTCGCGCGCGCAGCTGTCGGGTCCCCGATTGGATGTACAGCGCGAAGGCCAGCCAGGACAGGGCGAGGCCCAGGTAGAGCAGCACTGCGCCAAGCGTGGTCAGGCCCACGAGCGCGAAGAAGACGGCGGCCATGGTCGGCCAGACCGCGAGCCGGCCCGGCCAGTTGATCTTCCACTCCAGCCCCTTGCGCAGCCACAACCGGCTGCCCGCCACCATGACCAGCTCGCGCAGCACCAGGGCGGCGATTGCCCACCGGGGCAGCAGCTCGAACGACCAGCAGACCACGAAGCCGGCCACGACGAGCAGACGGTCGACCAGCGGGTCCAGCAGCGCGCCCAAACGGCTGTACTGGCCGGTGATCCGGGCGGCGATGCCGTCGGCGTAGTCGCTCCAGGCGATGATCGCGAAGATGATGGCCGGCGCCGCGGCCACCCCGTCCCGCGTCGAGAAGGCCAGCACCAGGAAGACCGGGATGAGGGCCAGGCGCACGACGCCGATGGCGTTGGGGATGGTCCACGGCCGCCACGGCTGGCCGGGCATCGTCTCGGCCGGCGGGGGGCCGGAGCGGTCCAGCCCCGCGAGGCGACGGAAGGTCAGCCGCGCGCGCTCGGCGCGCTCCTCCACCCGCTCGCGGGCGCGTTCGCCCCGCTCGCGCGCCCGCTCGCCGGCGGCCTGCGCGCGCTCACGCGCGGTCGACTGCGCGCCCGCGGGGCCGCCCGTCCGCTCGGGACGGGGGGCCTCCCCGGCGCCCCCCCGCTCGCGCCCCGAGGACCGCTCGCCGTCTACGGGAGTGCGTCCCATCGCGCGCGCACCGCCTCCCGCGCATCCTCGAGCGGTACCGCCTCCAGGTCGGCCCGCCCGCGGCGCGCCTGCGCCTCGGCGGTCCCCGACTCGAGACTCCGCCGCCCGACGGTCAGGCGCAGCGGGCAGCCCAGCAGCTCCGCGTCGGCGAACTTCTCGCCCGGGCCCGCGTCGCGGTCGTCCAGCAGCACGGCCAGGCCGTCGCCGCGCAGCTCCTCGTAGAGGCGCTGCGCCGCCTCGCGCTCCGCGCCGCCCTCCTTGCCCAGCGGCACGATCTCCACGTCGTAGGGCGCGATGGCCCGCGGCCAGGCGATGCCCTGCTCGTCAGCGTGCTGCTCGACGGCGGCCGCGGCGATGCGCGCCGGCCCGATCCCGTAGGAGCCCATCCAGATGGGCTGCTCGGAGCCCTGCTCGTCGAGGAAGGTCGCGCCCAGCGGTTCGGAGTAGCGCGTGCCCAGCTTGAAGATGTTGCCCACCTCGATGGCCGGCTCGATGGTCACCGGGTGGCCACCGACGGTGTCGCCCGGCTCCACGCGGCGCACGTCGCCGCGGCGGAACGGGAAGTCGCGCCCCGGCGAGACGCCGCGCAGGTGGCGGTTGAGCTCGTTGGCCCCGCAGACGTAGCCCTCCCCCTCGGCCACCGCGTCGTCGAGGAGCACGGAGACGTTCGCGCCCACGGGGCCGATGTAGCCGGGTGGCCCGATGCGCTCGGCGATCTCGCTCTGCTGGGCGGGGCGGAACGACCCGCCCAGCACGTTGGCCAGCTTGATGTCGTTGATGCGGTGATCGCCGCGCAGGCAGACCATGACCAGACCACGACCCTCGGACATGACCGGGTAGGCCTTGAGCAGCGCGCCGGCGGGCACGCCCAGAGCGCGGGCGACCTCCTCCACGGTGGTCTGGCCCGGGGTGTCCACCGGCTCGGGCGCGTCGAGCGCCGGCGGCAGGTCCACCGGGCGCGCCTGGGCAGCGGCCACCTCGAGGTTGGCCGCGTAGCCGGGGGCCAGCACCACGTCGTTCTCCCCCGCAGGGCAGGGGGCCATGTACTCGTGGGCGCCCAGCCCGCCCATCATCCCCACGTCGGCCTCCACGCGGTACCAGCGCAGGCCACAGCGGTCGAAGATGGCGTCGTAGGCCTCCATCTGCCGCGCGTAGCTGCGCTCCAGCCCCTCCTGATCGCGGTCGAAGCTGTAGGCATCCTTCATCACGAACTCGCGGGTGCGCAGCACGCCCGCGCGCGGGCGGGGCTCGTCGCGCTCCTTGACCTGGAGCTGGAAGAGGGAAAACGGCAGCTCGCGATAGGACCGCACGACCTGGGCGACGTGGAAGGTCATCGCCTCCTCGTGGGTCATGGCGAGCACCAGGTCGGCCTCCCGGCGATCGCGCAGCCGGAACAGCTCGGGTCCCACGCTGTCGTAGCGCCCGGTGCGCCGCCACGGGTCGGCGGGCTGCAGGACGGGCATGAGGACCTCCTGCGCCCCGGCGGCCTCCATCTCCTTGCGCAGGATGGCCACGATGCGCTGGTGCACACGCCACCCGGCGGGCAGCCAGGACCACAGCCCGGCGCCCATCTGACGGATCAGGCCGGCGCGCACCATGAGGATGTGCGAGAGGGCCTCGGCGTCGGCGGGCGGCCGGCGCTCGGTGGGCAGCAGGAGCTCGGAGAGGCGCATCGACCGAAGACTCTACGGCGGGATGGTCCGGTGGCGGACGGCGCGCGGCGGCGCGACTTCTGCCACCGTCCAGGGTTCAGTCAGGAGTCGGGGCGGCGTGTGGGCCGGCCCCGGTCCGACCTTCACCTCTCGAACCGTCCGCAGGGAGCCCGATGCGCCGAATCCTTCTCCTGACCCTGCTCGCGCTCGGCGCGGGCGCTCTCATGGCGCCCGCCGTCTCGGCGCGAGGCGATCAGGTCTCCGTCATGCAGGACGACGACGCGCTGCTCTACCGCGGCGCGGGCAAGATGCAGGAGACGATGCGCACGATGCGCGACGCGGGCGTGGACATGGTCCGCGTGACCGTCCTGTGGTCAGTGGTGGGCGAGGACGCCTTTCCCTCCCGCGCCGAGATCCGCCGCATGGACAGCGCGAGCGACCGCCGCTCCGCGCAGCGCCAGCGCGAGCGCTTCCGGGCCGACGACCCCCACACCTACCCCACCGGCAACTGGGACAGGTACGACGACCTGGTGCGCTTCGCCCGCGAGGCGAACATCGAGGTGCTCTTCAACGTCACCGGCCCCGGCCCGCGCTGGGCGCACGGCACGCCGCCGCGCTCGCTGCGCAACCTGGCCCCCGCCTGGCGGCCCGACCCCAACGACTACAGGGACTACGTCACGGCGGTCAGCGAGCGCTACACCGGTCGGATGCGCGACGAGAACGCGGGACGCAGCAAGCTGCCGCGGGTGTCGCACTGGACGCTGTGGAACGAGCCCAACCAGGCCGGCTGGCTGGCGCCCCAGTGGGGCAACGACCCCGACACCGGCGCGCGCATCCCCACCGGGCCCAAGCTCTACCGCGAGCTGTTCCACAAGGGTCGCTCGGCGCTGTCGGCCAGCGGGCACGGCAACGACGAGATCCTGCTGGGCGAGCTGGCTCCCCAGGGCACCGATCGCAACGCTGCCAACGAGCCGCTGACGCCCGGCCGCTTCCTGCGCGAGATGTTCTGCGTGGGCTCGGACTTCCGGGTCCTCGACGGACGCAGCGCGCGGGCGCGCGACTGCGACCGCTTCGGTCGCACCCGCGCCACGGGTTTCTCCCACCACCCCTACACCAAGGACGTCTCGCCGCTGGCCGGGAACCCCGAGGAGGACTGGTTCACGATGGCCAACATCGCCGACCTCGGCGCTCTGCTGGACCGCATCAACGAGGCCAGCGACGGCAAGGTCCCCGACGGCCTGGCGCTGTGGATGACCGAGTACGGCTTCGAGACCAGCCCGCCCGACCCCTTCCAGGGCGTCTCGCTGGACGAGCAGGCCGAGTGGAACATGCAGGGCGACTACCTCGCGTGGCTCAACCCGCGGCTGGCCAGCCAGGCGCAGTTCCTGCTCAGCGACGCCGGCCCCGCACGTCAGCACACCGCGAACACCAAGGCCTTCTGGAAGACCTTCCAGACCGGCCTGCTCTACGAGAACGGCCAGCCCAAGCCGGCCTTCCAGGCCTACAAGTTCCCGTTCCAGGCCGGCCCCGCGGGCCCCAACGTGAGCACCTGGGGCCAGGTGCGCTACCGCCAGAACGGCGTGGCCACAGCGGTGCGCCTCCAGTGGAGGCCCAACCCGCAGAACGCGTGGGCCGACATCGGCGACATCATCGAGGTACGCGACGAGATGGGATTCTTCACCGCCACGGTGCCCAAGCCGGGCCCGGGCGAGTGGCGGGCCGTCGCGCTGGGCACGGGCAACGCGGGCGTCGACGAGGCCAGCCTCCCCCGGCCGGTCGGCTAGGCACTCGCGCGCAGCGCGCTGAGCGCCCCGGCAAGCACCGCGGCGGCGGCCGCCGCGAAGGCCGCCGACGGGCCAGCCGCGGCGCTGAGCACACCGCCGAGCGCCGGGCCGGCCAACAGTCCGGTGGAGAGCGCGAACATGGTGGCCGCCAGTCCCGTCGACGGACGCTGAGCGAAGACCTCGGCGCTCCACAACACCTGTAGCGCGACGACGAGGTTGTAGGCGGCACCGAAGGCCACGCCGGCGATGACCGCCACAACGCCCGCCCCCGGCGCCAGGGCGAGGGCGCCCAGGGCGCCGGCGAGCAGCAGGGCGCTGGCCAGGAGGCCGGCGCGCAGGCCCGCCGCACGGGCGAGCTCGCCGGCAAGGCCGCCCAGCACGCTGGCCAGGCCCACGGCGACGAACAGCGCGCGCCCGCCCTGGGGCGAGAGCGCGCCCTCGCCGACGGCCAGGTCCACCGCGAACGTCCAGTACATCGAGCTGCCCAGCCCCACGAGCATTGCACCGGCCAGCAGCGGGCCCGAGCGCGGGCCGACGATCCGGCGCCAGGTGAGGCGGTGGGCGGCGATGCGGCGGGCGGCTTGCGGCCTGCCGGCTGGTAGCGCCCGGGCGGCCCACGCAGTGGCGACCAGCGCGAGCGCCGCGTAGGCCACCCAGGCGGCCCGCCAGGACCCCGCTGCCAGAAGCGCGACGGGCGCGGCCACGGCGACACCCAGCCCGGTCCCCGAGCTGATGACGGCCAGTGCACGACCGCGACGCCGTGGCGCCACGCCGGCGGCGACGAGATCGGCGAAGGGCGGGAAGGCCAGGCCGCTGCTGGCGCCGGCCACGAGGATGCCCGCGGCCAGCATCGCCGGGCCCGTTGCCGCGGCGACCACGAGCATCCCCGCCGCCGCGAGGAGCCCTGCGGCGAGCACCGCGGCCCGGGGCCCGCGGCGCGCGATGAGGGCGGGCGCCGCGACGGTGGCCGTCAGGTAGGCGATGTAGGAGCCCGCCGCTATAAGCCCCAGGGCGGCGGTGCCCAGGCCCAGCGCCCTGCGCAGGTCCGGCGCGGTGAGCCCCAGGCCGTACCGCGCCATGCCGAAGGTCACGCCGACCATCGCGGCGCCCGCGAGGGCCATGCGCGTGGCGCCACCGGACCCGCTGTTCCCCTCGACGACGCGGCCCGGATCGGCGGGACCCCTTCCCTGGCCGATCGGCCTCACCCTCCCGGCGCGACGGTGTGCTCGAGCGGGCAGCCGGGGCCGGTGCAGCAGGCCTCGCGGTCGCACAGGCGGCACACGACGAGCGCGCCCGACCGGTCGTCGGCCAGGCCGGCCACGAGCTTTTCGAGCAGCGCCTCGAGCCGGGCGCGCTCCTCCGCGTCCAGTGGCTCGAGCGCCTGGGCAAGCGCGGCTCGGCGGCGCCCGAGCGCCCCATCCGCTGCCGCCCGGCCGGCCGGCGTGGCGTGCACGGCGACGGTGCGGCCGTCGCGCCCGGCGGTGCGCTGCGCGAGCCCGGCGGCCACGAGGCGGTCGACCAGACGCGTCGCGCCCGAGTCGGTGACGCCCAGCACCGCGCGCAGTGCGCCGGGCGAGGTGCCCGGATAGGCGCACAGATGGACGAGCGCCGCGGGCGCGCTGGCCGCGCCGAGCCGGTCGGCCAGGGCCAGCGCCTGCGCTCCGAGGAGGTTGATCAGCCGGTCGTCGTCCATTGCTTGACGCAGGCAAGTGTTCCCTGCGCGGGCTGCGGGCACACCTCCGCCCATGTCCGACGCCGATCTCACCGCCCTGTACCGCCGCTGGCTCCTCGATCTGTGGCACGCGTCGCCCGCCGACCGCGCGGACATCGCGCGCGAGGTGGTGACCGAGGACTTCACCGTGCGCCGGGCCGGCCAGCCCGAGAAGCCGCGCGGCCCCATCCGCCTCGTCGCCCTCGTGGAGGCCGGCAGTGCGCCGTTTGACGACGTGCGCCTGGAGATCGCCATCGGTCCGCTGGTCGACGGCGACCTGGTGGCCGCCCGGTGGATCTTCCGCGGACGCTACCGCGGCGGCCTCCCCGGCGCGAGCGCCCCCGCGGGCACCGAGGTCGCCTTCGCGGGCATGGACCTGCTGCGCGCCCGCGACGGGCGCTTCGCCGAGTACTGGACCAGCTCGGACGGGCTGGATCTGATGGCCCAGCTCGGCGCCACGTGAACCGGCGCTGATGCACGGCGGGCCCCCTTCGGGCGTCCCGCTCAGCGCTCAGATGAGCCCTTGACGGACGGCGTGCGCGATCGCGTGGGACCGGCTGCGTGCCCCGAGCTTGACGACGACATCGTGCAGGGCGTTCTTGACCGTCCGCTCGCTGTGACGGTCCTCGTCGACGCGCTCATCGAGGTTCGGTGAGCAGACGCTGACGCCCGGGGCGGCTCAGCGCACCCCGAAGCGCGTGCCCGCGATGCGTGAGAGCTCGTAGAGAGCGCGCGGCGAGCCCTGGGGACGAAGGCGTCCGCGCAGGACGGCCTCGACGGGACTGGCGTTGCGCACCGACATGTCGCACCAGGTCTTCCAGTCGGTCTGCACCGTCACGTCGGCCTTGGGCCCCTCGCCCGCGATGGCCTGAGCCGTGCCGTCGGCCACCCGCACGTGCCACGGGTCCGCGTCGCTGAAGCGCCACTGCACGGTGAAGGGCCGGCCGTTGACCCGCGAGGCGTCGAAGCTGCGGGCGACCAGGTCGAAGAACTTCTCCTGGGTCTGCGCCGAGGCGTCCAGACGCCCGTGGGGCGGGGTGGGCGCGCCCATGACCCCGGCCTCCAGCAGCGCGACCACGATGCGCGCCGACTCGTCGTTGTCCATGGTCGGGTCGAGCGGGAAGACGCCGGGCGGGCGGTCCTCCAGCGGGTAGCCGGTGGCCCGCCACTTGGCCTTGATGGACCCCAGGCCGAAGGCGAAGACGTCCTCTATCTCGAAGCCGTACACGCGGGTGTAGGAGCGGTCGAAGCCCGGCGGGACGAAGACGGCCAGCGCGTAGGGCAGCACCTCGCGCAGCATCTCGTCGACGGCCGCCTTGCACTCGTCGCTCTCCTTGAACGCGTCGGCCAGGCACTTGACCCCGAAGCCGATGTGGCGCTGCTCGTCGGTGGCGACGTTCTCCATGCCCTCCAGGAAGCCGGGCATCTCCCCCGCCCCGGTGAAGAAGTCCTGGATGAAGTGCTGGCCCGGCTGGGCGAGGGTCGCCTCGACGATCAGGTGGTACAGCGCGATGGCCTGGGCGAACTTGGGCAGCGAGCGATCGCGGCGCAGCTCGTCGGCCATACGGTCGAGGCGGCCGAAGACGCCGCGGTAGCCCCAGTTGAGGTGCTCGTCGGTGGAGGCCAGTGTCTCGGCGAGCGTGTCGCCCTCCACGCCGATGACCTCCTGGAAGAAGCGGTGGAAGAAGACCGCGTGGCGCGCCTCGTCGACCTGTTGGGTGGTGAGGAAGTACGCCTGCTCCTCGGTGGGCGCGGCGTCGATGTAGGGCGCGAGGTTGTCGGCCACCGAGTCCTCGCCGTAGAGGAACATCGAGTAGAGCCACAGGCCCGAGCGGCGCTGCATGTCGCTGAGCGAGCGCCAGCCGTCGACGTCGCGCGAGAGGTCGATGCCCGTCGCCTTCCAGTTGCCCTCCTCCCAGCGGCGGTAGAGATCCTCGTAGGAGATCGAGTCGGTCGCGGCAACGGCCTTGGCCGTCTGGGTGCTCATCGGGGCGATCCTCCCTGGTGACTTGACACGGTGTCCAGCAGCATACGAACACTTCGCCACCAAGCGCGACCTGCAACGCGCGCTGCTGGAGGGGTTCATGCATGAGGCGCTGGGCGCGGTCGCGAGCGCGTTCTCCGCCGCGCAGGGCACCGAGGCGCGCCTACGGCTGCTGAGCGCCCACGCGGCAATCACCCGCGAGCTCAGCGCCAACCTGCTGGCGGCACACGGCCTGACCGGCTGCGCTCGAGCTCCACGCTGCCCGAGGCGACGCCCCGAGCCGTGATCGGCTCGATGGCGACCAGCGCCTCGTGGCGGTGGTGGTCGACGTCGGTCAGGAAGGTGAGCTCCCTGTCGTCGAGGTGTGGCTTGGGCCGAAGCGGCGCCGGCGGGACACGGGGCCCAGGCGCGCGAAGGCAGCGGCGAGCTCCGCCCGGTCGCCGACCTAGATCGGGCGCACGTCCACGGTGGAGCCGTCCGTCAGCGTCAGGCTCTGCACGGCGGGCCACCTCTCGGTGGCTCCCCGCCTCCTGCGGCGGCGGTGGCGTATCCACGCCGCACCGGCGGCCAGCACGGCCAGCACCGTGCCCGCGCCGGCCGCGACGCCGACCGTGCCCTCCACCTCCGCCAGGGACCGGTAGGAGAAGTAGCCCAGCAGCGTGAAGGCGGCAGCCCAGGTA
Organism: Solirubrobacteraceae bacterium; assembly: GCA_037721455.1. Classification (GTDB taxonomy): domain Bacteria; phylum Actinomycetota; class Thermoleophilia; order Solirubrobacterales; family Solirubrobacteraceae; genus Siliceabacter. Next base: position 23,556 of record JBBJOB010000003.1, read on the forward strand.
CCGGTCGCCACGAGGCTGGGCGCAGCGAACCGCCGGTATGACATTCCCGACGCCCCCGCGAGGAAGAGCCGGTTCAATCGACTCAAGCAGCCGGCGGGACGGGCGTCCTGGTCGGGGTTTCGCGAACAGGTCGCGCACTTGCGATGGGTCGACTCGCTCGGCGACAGCGAGGTGTGGCTGGACGGCGTAGCGGAGTCGAAGGGCCCCGCGGACCTTGGCACGCACTCGACGCGGGCATCGCCCACGAGCGCGAGTGGGTCCGCTTCTGGGCGCAGCTCGCCGGGGAGCCAGACTGACCGCGGGAGCGCCCGGGCGGACAGGTCACCTCCGCGCCGGACGAGGAGGCCGAGCGGCTGGCCTGCCTGTACCGGGCGCCGTAGCGGTACGTCAGCGGGCGCTCAGCGGCGCGGCCGACCGGCGATCTCCGCCGTGTCCTCCTCGAGGG
>JBBJOB010000110.1:0-6989 GCA_037721455.1 Solirubrobacteraceae bacterium
ACCACGCCGGCGCCGATGGCCATCCACGGCGGCGGCTCGGCGGTTGCGGCGCGCTCCACCCGAGCCGCGCGACCGACGGGGACCGCCCGGGCGCCGTCCTGCGCATCGGCGACCACGATGCCGACCGCGTCCCCCTGTCCGTTGATCAACGGTCCGCCCAGGCCGTCGCCGGTGACGGGGCCGTCGAGCTCGATCCGGCGCCCGGCCAGCTCGCCGCTGAGGTCCTCGACGTCGACCGCCGCGATGCGATCGGAGTAGCCCAGCGGGCGCCCGACCGCCCAGACGTCGTCGCCATCCTCAGCCGACTGGCTGGCCAGCGGGATCGTGCCCACGCGCACGCCGGGCACCGCGAGCACGGCCAGGCCGGCCTCCTCGTCGCGCCCGACGACCGTGCCTTCCAGCTCACGGCCGTCGATGGTCGTGACGCGGACGGTCTCGTCTGAGCGGACCACGGCGTCGTGAGTGATGACCTCGGCCTCGGCGCCCTCGAGCACGAAGCCGGCCCCGTTGCTCACCGAGGTGTGCACGGCGACGACCGCGTCGGTTGCGCCGAGCACGTTCTCGGGAGGGCGGTCGCCCTGGCCTTGCGCGTATGCGATGGCGGGCGCGCCCAGCAGCGCCAGCCCCACCACGGCACCGGCCAGAGCCCTACGCCACGTCGCGCAGCTTCTGCGCTTCGGCAAGCGACTGGAGCTTCTTCAGGGACTGGTTCTCGATCTGGCGGATGCGCTCGCGCGTGACGTTGAACGTGCGCCCCACCTCGTCAAGCGTGCGGGGGTGCTCCCCGCCGAGGCCGTAGCGCAGCTCGAGCACGCGGCGCTCGCGGTAGGAGAGGTTCTCCAGCGCCTCGCGCAGCGCCTCCTTGGTGAGGATCTCGGCGGCGCGCTCGTACGGCGACTCTGCCCGCTCATCGGCGATGAACTGGCCGAACTCGGACTCCTCCTCGTCGCCCACCGGCTTCTCGAGGGAGACCGGGGCCTGCGCGGAGCGCTTGATGGAGTCCACCTCGTCGGGCTCGATGCCGGTGACCTCGGCGATCTCCTGCGGGGTGGGCTCGCGGCCCAGCTCGGTGACCAGCTTGCGCTCGGCGCGGCCGATCTTGTTGAGCTTCTCCACGACGTGCACCGGGATGCGGATCGTGCGCGCCTTGTCGGCCAGGGCGCGGGCGATGGCCTGGCGGATCCACCAGGTCGCGTAGGTGGAGAACTTGAAGCCCTTGCGGTAGTCGAACTTCTCCGCGGCGCGCACCAGGCCCAGCGTGCCCTCCTGGATGAGGTCCAGGAACGGGAGGCCCTGGTTGCGGTAGTTCTTGGCGATCGACACCACCAGGCGCAGGTTGGACTCGACCATCTTCTGCTTGGCGTCGAGGTCGCCGCGCTCGATGCGCTTGGCCAGGTCGACCTCCTCCTGCGCGGTGAGCAGGCGGACCTTGCCGATGTCCTTCAGGAAGAGCTGAAGGGAGTCGGTGGTCATGTCCGGGCGGAAGTCGATCGTCGTCTTCGCCTTGGCCCGGCGGGCGCCGCGCTTGTCGGGCGCGCGCTCGACCTCGTTGGGGGCCGCGGTGGCCGGATCGATCTCCTCGACCAGCTCGACCTCGGACCCTTCGAGGAAGCCGTGGAGGTCCTCGATGTCGGCCTCGTCCAGATCGAGCTCGGAGACCGCGGTGGTGATCTCGGCGTAGGTCAGGACGCCGGTCTGCTGGCCCTTGGCCAGCAGGCCCTTGATCTCTTCGAGCTCTTGCAGTTCCACAACAGACATGTAAATCGCCTTCGCGTTTCTCGGCCTCGGCCGTTGCGGCCCCGACACCCGATCGAGCGGTGGTCGCATCGTAGGAGGTTGGTGGCCCCGTCTCCTGGCCTTTATCTCAGCAACTGGTTACCCATGTAGGGCTCGCTTTCGTCAACCACTACCCGTTTGCGAGGACTCCGTTTCAGCTCTGCCAAGATGTAGCGCTCTATGGCCGACAAGCGTAACGACGCCGATCGCGACGTCCTGAGCAGCCTGCCCAGCTCCCGCCCGGCACGACGCAGCGCCAAGCGCGGCGAGCGGGGTGCCCCCCGGCCGGCCGCCGGCCTTCGGACGGGCGGGCCCAAGCGCACGGCGCCCGAGCGGCCCTCCACCGCCAAGGCGGCCGCCACGCCCCCCGTGCCACCCGCCGGCTACGCGACGCCGGCCCCCGAGCGGACCTCGCCCGGCACGGGCGAGCTGCTGGGCGGCGCGGTGCGCGCGGCCGGCGAGGTCGCCCAGCTCGGCGCCGGCGTGGGCGGGCGCCTGGTCAAGGGCACGCTGCGCCGGCTCACCGGCCGCTGAGACCGCCCCGTGGCCCTCTCGATCGACGAGGCCCGGGCCGTCGTGCTGGGCGCCGTGACCCCCCTGGAGAGCGAGGACATCCCCTTGGACCGCGCAGCGCAGCGGGTCCTGGCCGAGGACGTGGTCGCCGCCGGCGACGTCCCGCCGTTCACCAACAGCGCCATGGACGGCTTCGCGGTGCACCCGGCGTCCGCAGGCACCGTGCTGCGCGTCACCGGCGAGTCGCGCGCTGGGGCCCCCTGCCCCGTGGCGCTGCGCGTGGGCGAGGCGATACGCATCGCCACCGGGGCGATGATGCCCGAGGGTGCCACGGCGGTGGTGCCGATCGAGCGCGTCGAGGAGGCCGAGGGCGAGGTACGCCTGGCCGGCGACATCGTCCAGGGGGCCAACATCCGCGGCCCCGGGGAGGACGTGCGCGCGGGCCAGACCGTCCTGGAGCGCGGCACCCGCCTGGGCGCAGCGGAGGTCGGCGTCGCAGCGGGTGCGGGCCGGGCGACGCTGCGCTGCACGCGCGCGCCCGCAGTGGCCATCGTGGTCACGGGGGACGAGCTGCGCGCGCCAGGGTCGATCCTGGGCCCCGGCCAGATCCACGAGAGCAACGGGCTGACGCTTGCCGCGCTGGCCGAGGCCGCGGGCGCCGTCGTGCACCGCACGGAGCCCGTGCCCGATCGGCGCGACGCGACCCACGAGGCACTGCGCGCGGCGCTGGAGGACGCCGATGTTGTCCTGGCCTCGGGGGGCGTCTCCGTCGGCCCCCACGACCACGTCAAGGCGGCCCTGGGTGCCCTGGGCGTCCGCGAGCGCTTCTGGCGCGTCGCGCTGCGGCCCGGCAAGCCGACCTGGTTCGGTACGCGCGCGGAGGCTGCGGGTGGCGCGGAGGGGGACGGCGGCGGTGGGGCCGCGGCCGGCTGCACGCGCCTGGTCTTCGGCCTGCCCGGCAACCCGGTCTCGGCCATGGTCACATTCCTGCTCTTCGCCCGGCCCGCCCTGCTCGCGCTTCAGGGCGCCGATCCCACGGCCCGGCGGGTGCCCGCCACGCTCACCGAGCCGATCGCTGCGCTGCCCGACCGCGCGCAGGCCGTGCGCGTGCGCCTCGAGGAGACGGCGACCGGGCGCACGGCCACGCCCACCGGCCCGCAGGGCTCCCACCAGCTTCGCTCGATGGTCGGCGCCCAGGGCATGGCCATCGTGCCTGCCGGCGAGGAGCAGCTCCCCGCGGGAGCAGGGGTCACCGTCGAACTCGTCTGAGCGCGAGCTCAGGCCGTCTCGAGGTAGCCGACCACGCGATTGGCCAGGGCCGTGAGCGTGGGCGCCGGCTCCTCAAAGGCCAGCGGTCGGTCCTCGAGGACCGCCTCGAGCTCGTCCGCGTAGGCAGCGTCGACGCGGCGCGCAAGACGGGCGGCCGCGCGTGCGGCGCGCCGGGTGGCGCGGGGGTCGACGGTCCACAGGGACTCGAAGCGGCGATCGGGGTCGTCGGCGGCCGGCGGGGCGGGGTGCTCCCAGGCCAGCAGGCAGGCGGCGAAACCTGGGGCGTCAACGATGACCGCCCACTCGTTGCCCAGCACGTCCTCATGGCGCAGGGGCAGCTCGACGGGAACGCCGGGCGCGCGGCGCACCCCGGCGAAGTCGGCGAAGACGCAGGCGCTGTCGGCCACCTGAGCCATGCGGCGGTAGCGGTGCTCGACCGAGCGGTAGAAGCCCTCGCGCTGGAAGGCACCCACCACGACGGGTCGGGTCCCGCTGGCCATCGTCTCGTGCTCGATGGCCCGGCTGATGGCCACCAGCGAGGACTTGCGCAGCATCTGCGGGCGTGCAGCGGGGTCGCTGCCGGTCACCGCGGCGTAGATCGAGGCGTGCACCTCGCCGCCCTCGCGCGCCGAGGCGATGGCCTCGGACACGGACACCCCGCGCTCCCGCAGCGCCGCGACCCGGCGTACGGCATCCACGTCGTCCTCGCAGTAGCGGCGGTAGCCGGACTCGGTGCGCGCCGGCGTGGGGAAGCCGAAGCGCGACTCCCAGACGCGCAGTGTGGCCGCCGCGACACCGGTCAGGCGGGCGAGGTCGCCGATCTGTAGATGGCTCATGGGTGGCGGCATCATGCTCTCATCGTCGCCTCGGGTACGGCGACGGGGTGCGACGGGATGGATCGCCGGTGTGCCGGGCTCCGTACCGATGTCATGACGAGGGTCCTGGTCACCGGCGCCACCGGCGCCATCGGCGGACGACTGCTGAGGCCGCTGCTGGACGGCGGCCACAGCGTCCGCGCGCTCGTGCGCGATCCCGCCCGCGCCGATCTGCCCGACGCGGTGGAGGTCGTGCGCGGCGACGTGGTCTCGGGCGCCGGGCTGGTCGAGGCGCTGGCGGGCGTCGACACCGCCTACTACCTCGTGCACGCGATGGGCCGGGGCAACGGCCGCGACTTCGAGCGTGGCGATCGCATCGCCGCCGCCAACGTCGGAACGGCTGCCGCCCGCGCGGGCACGGGCCGCGTCGTCTACCTCGGCGGCCTCGAGCCGACCGAGGCTCGCCGCGACTCGGCCCACCTGCGCAGCCGCGAGGAGGTGGCACGGCTCCTTGCCGAGCATGTGCCGGGAACCGTTCACGTGCGCGCGGCGATGGTCATCGCCGCCGACAGCAGTTCCTTCGTGATGCTGCGCGCGCTGGTGGAGCGCCTGCCGGCTATGGTGTGCCCGCGCTGGATCGACACCCGCTCCCAGCCCGTGGCCGTCGACGACGTCGTCGCCACGCTGGCCGCACTGGCCGACAGCGCCGACGTCCCGGCGGAGGTGCAGGTCGGTGGCGCCGACGTGCTCACCTACCGCGAGATGATGAGCCGCTTCGCAGTGCTGGCCGGCCGGCGCGCGCCCCTCATCGTCCGCGTGCCGGTCCTCACTCCCAGGCTGTCCTCCTACTGGGTCCAGCTCGTGACCCCGGTGGAAGCCGCCCTCGTGCGGCCGCTGGTCGCGGGCCTGGGCGCCGAGATGCTCGTGCGCACGCCGCCGCCCGCGGGCCTCAACGACGCCCCGCGCGGCTTCGACGACGCCGTCCGCGCGGCGCTGCGCGAGGCCTCGGACGCCCGCGTCGTGGCGTAGGCTCCGCGCCGGATGGGCATCCCCCTCGCCGTCATCGCGGCCCTCGCAGCCCTGGCCGCCGCCTGGTTCGGGGTCGTCCGGCGGCTGCTCAACCGCTCCAAGCAGGTCGCCCGGGCGACGATCGTCTCCCCCGACGAACACTCGACCATGAGCGAGGGCGGAGCGGTCCGCTCCGTGCAGGCCGCCGACCTGAGCATGGACGAGCACCAGCTCGAGTCCATCTGGAGCCCGCGCGACCTCGAGCGCCTGGCGCGCACGTACTGGCGCTTCCTCACCCGCGCCACGCTGGGCCTGGTACGGGTCAAGTACACCGAGGAGGACCGCCAGGTCGTGCTTCTGACCCGGCCCTTCGCGCTGTTGACCTTTCGCGCGCCGGAGTACCAGATGGACGCGCAGCGCGGCATCGTGCGCTGGCGCATGGAGCGTGGCGTGCTGGTCTCACGACGGGGGCGCGACCAGGGCTACCTGGAGATCGACGTGCAGCGCTGTCCCCCGCAGGAGCCCGGCAAGGCGCGTATCCACGTCGAGGTCGAGGTGGCCAACTTCTACCCCTCGCTGGCCTCGGGCATCGCGACGTGGTTCTACGTCAACACCCAGTCGCGCATCCACGTGATCGTCACGCACGGCTTCCTGCGCTCGCTGGCCCGCCTGGACCTGGCCGAGTCGCGGGTGGGGCGCTACGCGGCCGTCGACGAGGTCCCCGACCCCGACCCCGACCGCCCGCTGCCCTCCGTCCGGGGCACGCCCAGACTCAGTTGATCAACCGAGGAGCTCGCCGGCGATCGCGCGAAGCTTCGCGCGATCGTGGCGGGCGTGCACGCGGCGCACGGTCCCCGAGCGCGAGCGCATGACCAGCGACTCCGTGGTCGCTCCCGCCCCGGCCGGGTGGGGCGGATACTGCACGCCCTCCAGGACGTCGCCGTCGGTCACGCCGGTGGCCGAGAAGAAGCAGTCGTCGGAGCGAATGAGGTCGTCCACGGTGAGCTGGCGCTCGAGGTCGTAGCCGGCCTGCAGCGCGGCTGCGCGCTCCTCGTCCTCGCGTGGCCACAGGCGCCCGACGAGCTGGCCGCCCAGGCACTTGATGGCCGCGGCGGAGATCACGCCCTCCGGCGTTCCGCCCACACCCCACAGCAGGTCGACCGGCGAGTCGGGGTCGACGGCCAGCAGGGCGGCGGAGACGTCGCCGTCGGCGATCAGGCGCACGCGAGCACCGGCCTCGCGCACCTCCTCGATCCTCTCCTCGTGGCGCGGGCGGTCGAGGATGACCACCATCACGTCGCCCACGTCCACCCCGCGGCGCTGGGCCACACGCTGCACCGTGTCGGCGATGGGCCGGTCGAGGTCGAGCAGGTCGGCCACCTCGGGGCCGCCGGCCAGCTTCTCCATGTAGACGCAGGGCCCGGGGTCGAACATGCTGCCGCGCTTGCTCAGCGCGATGACGCTCAGGGCGCTGGGCATGCCCCTGGCCGTCAGCGTGGTGCCCTCGAGGGGGTCCACGGCGATGTCGACGCTGGGCTGGGAGCCGTCGCCGATCTGCTCGCCGTTGTAGAGCATGGGCGCCTCGTCCTTCTCGCCCTCGCCGATGAC
>JBBJOB010000111.1:0-6881 GCA_037721455.1 Solirubrobacteraceae bacterium
CCCGCGGAGGTCGAGCGCGAGAAGGTGCGGGTGGCCGATCCCAAGAGCGAGCCCAAGAAGAAGGAGGGCAAGGGCGACGACTGACCGTTTCCCGTTTCGTCACAGACTCGTGACGATCCGCGTGTCCCGTGTGACGCGGGCGCGCCTACGGTCGGGCCATGGCGGACGTGCCCCGCTCGCAGCTCGCCGTATACGTCGCCGCGGCGATCGCAATCGCCCTGCTGGGCGCGCGCTACGTCAGCGCGGCCCGGGAGGGAGCGCCCCCGGAGGGCGGGACGCCTGCGGTACAGGTCGAGGAGGAGGGCTCGGGAGGCGAGGAGGGCGGCCGCGCCGTGGTCCACGTCGCGGGCGCGGTACGCGAGCCCGGCGTTTACCGGCTGCGCGAAGGCGACCGGGTCGCCGACGCCGTCGACCGCGCCGGCGGCGCGACCGGCCGGGCCGACCTCACACTGCTCAACCTCGCCGCCGAGGTCGAGGACGGTCGTCAGGTCGTCGTGCCCGAGCGGGGGGCCGCAGGGAGCGGGGCGGTAGCGGGGGGTGGCGGCGGCGCGGCGGGCACCGGCGCCACGGGCGGCGCCCAGGCGCCGCCGGTCAACCTCAACACCGCGACGCTCGAGCAGCTCGACACGCTCGAGGGCGTCGGCCCGGGCATCGCCCAGCGCATCCTCGACTACCGCGACGAGCAGGGCAGCTTCGGCAACGTCGATGAGCTCGGCCAGGTCCCCGGCATCGGCGAGAAGCGCATGGCCGCGCTGCGCGACAAGGTCACCGTGTGAGCGGGGGTGGGCCGACTTCTCACGGATAGTCCGGGCGAAGTCGACCCACCCCTCGGCGAGGACGCGCCGGGTGATCCCACGATCCCGGCCGCACCGCAGACGTCTGTCCGCGCCCGCCTCACAGCGGCTCTCGGTGCTGTACGCGCCCACCCGCGACACCTCGTGCTGGGCGCCGTCGTGGCGGGGCTGTTGGCGGCACCGCTGGGTCCCCTCGCCGTGGCCGTCGCGCTCGGCGGTCTGGTCCTCCTCGCCGGCCGCGGGGTGCTCGTCCCCGGCGCGGTGCTGGGACTGTGCGCCGGCTGCCTGGTGGCCGAGCTGCGCATGGCCGCGCTCGCGGACACCGCGCTGCGCGCGGACCAGCAGCGGGTCATCGAGACGCGGGCGTCCTTGCTCGAGGCTCCGGGCACGCGCGTCTTGGGGACCCGCGCGGCGATGGCCGAGCTCACGGAGGGGCGTGGCGCCGGCGAGCGGGTGCTGCTGCGCGCCCCGCCCTACGCGCGGTGGGAGGGCGCGCCGCGCATCGGCGCCGAGGTGGTGGTGCGTGGCCGGATCCTCCCGCTCGGCGACCGCGAGGCCCACGCCGGGCGCCGTGGCGCGCAGGCGGTCCTCCAGTCCGACGCGGTACGGCCCACCGGCCGCATCCGGGGCGGCCTCGCCGGCGGCCTGGATCGCGTGCGCGAGCGCGCCGAGGCGGCGGTCAGCCGCGGACTGCCACCCGAGCTGGGCGCGCTGGCGCGCGGCATGGTGCTCGGGCAGGACGACGCGCTCTCCGACGAGCTGCAGGAGGACTTCCGCGCGTCGGGCCTCGCACACCTCGTCGCGGCGAGCGGCACCAACGTGCTGCTCCTCTGCGCGCTGGTCCTGGGCCTGTCGTCGCTGTTCGGGCTGCCGCTGCGCGTGCGGCTGGCCCTTTCCATCGCGCTGGTGGCCGCCTACGTGCCCCTCGCCGGCGCGGGGCCCTCGATCCAGCGCGCCGGCGTGATGGGCGTCGCCGCGCTGGTGGCCGCCCTGGCCGGGCGGCCGTCCTCGCGTTGGTACGCGGTCCTGTTGGCCGGGGCGCTGACGCTGGCCTGGAACCCGCGCAGCGCCGGCGACGTGGGCTGGCAGCTCTCCTTCGCCGCGGTCCTGGCCATGCTGGCGCTCGCGCGCCCGCTGCGCGATCGCCTGGTCGCCCGACGCGTGCCTCCGGCTCTGGCCGAGGCGCTCGCGCTCACGCTCGCCGCGACCCTGGGGACCGCGCCGCTGCTGGCGCTGCACTTCGAGCGGGTCTCGCTGGCCTCGCTGCCGGCCAACCTGCTCGCCGTCCCGGTCGTCGCGCCGGTCATGTGGATCGGGACCGTTGCCGCGGTCGTCGGCCAGGTCTCGACCACGCTGGCCGCGCCGATCGCCGCGCTGGCCGTCTGGCCGCTGGCGTTCCTTGCGCAGGTGGGGGAGACCGCCGCCGGCCTGCCGCTGGCCGAGGTCGAGCTCGGCCTGCCCGGGCCCGTCGGGCTCGCGGCGGCCTATGCGCTGCTCGCTGTGCTCGCGCTGAGCCGGGTTGCGCGCCGCACGGCGCTGGCCGTTGCCCTCGTCGCGGCACCGCTCGTCCTGCCCGACGCGCTGACCGGGGCGCAGCCACCCGAGGGCCTGCGGGTCTCGTTCCTGGACGTCGGCCAGGGCGACGCGACCCTCGTGCAGTACGGCCGCCACGCGATCCTGGTCGACACGGGTCCACGGGGCGCACCGCTCTTGGAGGAGCTGCGCGCCGCGGGCGCCCGGCGCCTTGACGCCCTCGTCGTCACCCACCCGGCGGCCGACCACGACGCGGGCGCCGCGGCGGTGCTGCGCGAGCTGCCCGCGGATCTCCTCGTCGATGGCGGCGCGCTGGGCGGCCCGCTCGACGTGCCTGGTCCGCTCGTGTCGCCCGGCCTGCGAGCCGCCGCCGGCGCGGCACGCGCCGAGCGAGTGCCCCGCATGCCTGCTCGCGCCGGGACGGTCGTACGCGCCGGGCCGCTCGAGGCGCGCGTCCTGTGGCCGCCGCCCAGCGAGGACCCAGCGCTGGTCGACGACCCCAACGACCGCGCGGTCGTGCTCCACGTGCGCGCCGGCACGTTCGATGCCCTGCTCACGGCCGACGCCGAGTCCGACGTGACCCTCCTACTCGACCTCCCGGAGGTGGAGTTGCTCAAGGTGGCTCACCACGGCAGCGACGACCCCGGCCTCCCTCTGCTGCTCGACCGCATCGACCCCGACGTCGCGGTGATCCCCGTCGGTCGCAACCGCTACGGGCACCCGACGCCGGCCACGCTCGCCGCCCTGCGCGAGGTCTCCACCGTGCGGCGCACCGATCGCCACGGCACCGTGCGCATCACCACCGATCCCGCCGGCCGCCTGCTGGTGGAGGAGGAGCGGCCGTGAGGTGGCTGGCGTCCGTCCTGCCCGACTGGCTGCAGATCGTGCTGGCCTTGGCCGGGCTGGGCACCCTGGTTGGGACTGCCTCGGCCCTGCTGCTGGTGACGCGTTTTCCGAACCTCCACCACTGGCGCCTGATCGGCCTGTTCAGCGTCGTCGCCGCGGTGGTTGGCCTGTTCGTAGCTTTCGGGCGGCAACTATGATGCGAGGGATGAAGCGCGACCTCGTGGTGATGGCTCAGGGCCTCCTGATTGCCTGCCCCGCACTGTTCGCCCTCGCAGTCTTTACCGACCTGGATCCGCGGACGTGGTCTGGCCTTCTGGTGAGCATCGGGGTCCTCGCTCTGGCCGCGATCCCCATCATGCGCGATGAGATCGCGCAGGCCAGGCAGCGCGAGCGCGACGGGCTGCGCTGACCCGCGTGGCCGCCTTCAAGCCCGCCTACCTCATCCACGGCGACGACCACGGGCGGATCGGTGAGCGGCGCGCGCGGTTGCGGGCGCTGGCCGAGCGCGAGAGCGGCGCGGGCGGGGTGGAGGTGTTGGAGGGCGACGACGCGACGCCGCAGGCGGCCGCCGCCGCGTTGTCGGCCATGACGTTCGCGCTGGGCCGGCGGTTCGTCATCGTCGACGGAGCGCAGGGGTGGAAGGACGCGGAGGTCACCCAGCACCTCGTCCCCGTGCTCAAGGATCCGCTGCCCGAGACCACCGTTGCCTTCTTCGCCCGCGAGGATGGGCGCGCCAAGGTCTCGGCGGCCCTGGTCAGGGCGGTGGAGAAGGCCGGGGGCGACGTCGCGGTCGAGACGGCGAAGAAGGGCCGCGAGCTGCCGCGCTGGCTGCGCGGCGAGGCCGGACGGCTGGGGATCGAGCTCGACGACGCCGGCGCCCGCGCGCTCGTCGCCCAGGTCGGCGACCGGCAGCAGCGGCTGCTGCGCGAGCTGGAGAAGCTCGCCCTGGAGCACGGCGAGGGCGCGCGGCTAGGCGTCGAGGAGGTCGAGGCCGCCGCCGCGCACTCCTCCGAGCGCCAGGTCTGGGGCCTGGTCGACGCGCTGGTGGCCCGCGACGGCGCGTCGGCGATCCGCGCCTACCTCGGGCTGCGCGGCCAGGGCGAGGCGCTCCAGCGCTTGGCGCCCCTGGCGGTGCGCCGCCTACGTGACGTGCTGTCGATCGCCGAGCGCCTGCGCCTCGGGGAGACCGCCCAGCAGGTCAAGCCCACGCTGCGCATGAGCCCCTACGCCGCCGACCGACGCATCGCCGAGGCCGGGCGCAGCGACCCCGACGCCCTGCGCGCCGCGGTCGAGGCGCTGGCCGACCTGGAGGTGAGCACGCGCACGCACCCGGCGCCCCAGGAGGACACCGCAGCGGTGCGCACGATCCTGCGCATCAGCGCCGGCGCCTGAGGGCCACCGTACGCCGGGTGCCTGCACCGGGTGAGCGATCGACGCGCACGGGACGTAGGATTGGCATGACCATGACCAGCTCTCGCCCGCCATCTACCCCTGAAGGCCATCGCGAACGGCTCGCGCGGACCCTGCTCCTCGCGGCCGCGTTCATCTCGTTCGTCTTCTCTGTCATCCTGTGGTTCACAGACTCCCGTGACGAGGCTCTCTTCGTCGGGCTCTGGGTCCCGTCGATCCTCGCCCTCGGCGCCTTCTACTTCGCCGCGCCGCACCGGAGCTGACACGGGATGGAGCTCGTCATCGCCCTCGTCGGCGCCCTGGTCAGCTCGCTCGTGGTCATCGCGATCGTGCTCGCGACCCCGCGCAACACCGAGCGAGCCACCCGGCAGGCCCCGCAGCCGGGGGACGAGAAGGGCTAGGCGGTCGCGCCGCCGCGCAGCCGCGCCGCGCGGGCCTTCTTGCGCGCACCGGTGTTGCGGTGCATCGCGCCGGCCTTGACGGCCTTGTCGATACGGCTGACCAACTCGCGGTGCTCGGCCGCGACCACCGTGTCGTCGCCGGCGACGACGGCGGCCTGGAGGCGGCGGAACCAGGTGCGCACGGAGGACGTATACCGGCGGTTCTCGAGTCGCTCACGCTCGGTGCGCAGATTGCGCTTCTTCTGGGAGTGGATGTTGGCCATGGCGTGAAAACGCCGCGGTCGGCCCGCGGCAGCGCCGTATAGTAGCGCGCCGCGTGGCCACGGGCACTCCATCCGCCGGGAGGCGGATCGTCCGCAACACCGCGATCTTCTCGGTCGCCACCGGGCTGTCGCGGATCGCCGGTCTGGGCCGGGAGATCGTCGCCTCGGCCTACTTCGGCACCAGCGGCGCGTTCTCGGCCTTCACGATCGCCTTCCAGGTGCCCAACCTGGTGCGCTCGCTGTTCGCCGACGCCGCGCTGGCCGCCGCGTTCGTGCCGGTCTTCACCGAGCTGCTGGAGACCAAGAACCACAAGGACGCCTACCGGCTGGCCTCGACCCTGTTCTTCGTGATCCTGGGCGTGCTGGGGATCATCGCCGCGGCCTTCATGGTCGCCGCGCCCTGGGTGATGCCGCTGTTCACCGGTGACGCCTTCGACCAGGAGCTCGTCGACCTCACGGTCGGGCTCAGCCAGGTGCTGTTCCCCATCGTCGTGCTGCTGGGCGTCAACGGCCTGCTGGTGGGAATCCTCAACGCCCACGACCACTTCAGCGTTCCCGCGCTCAGCCCGCTGCTGTGGAACGCGATCATCATCGCCTTCCTGGTCGGCGCGCACGCGACGCTGGACGGCCAGGACCAGCTCTACGGCTACGCGGTCGGCGTGCTGGTGGGAACCGCCGCGCAGGTCGCGGTGGCCGTGCCCGTGCTGCGCCGCGTGGGCTTCGAGCTGCGGGTGGTCGTCGCGCTGCGCGACCCGCGCCTGCGTCGCGTCCTGAAGCTTATGTTGCCGGTGACCATCGGGCTGGGGCTGATCAACTTCAACCTACTGGTGAACTCGGTGCTGGGGTCCTTCGTCTCCGAGGGGGCGCCTCGCGCGATCGACGCCGCCTTTCGCGTCTACATGCTGCCCCAGGGGATGTTCTCCGTGGCCGTGGCCACCGTCCTCTTCCCCGCGCTCAGCCGCCTGGCCGCGCGGCGTGACCTCGACGGGCTGCGCGCGCTGACCTCCACCGGCCTGCGGGCCATCTTCCTCCTGCTCATCCCCTGCGCCGCCCTCACGCTGGTGCTGGCCGAGCCGATCGTGCGCCTGGTCTACGAGCGCGGCGACTTCGACGCGCAGTCCACGCGCGACGTGGCCGAGGCCCTGTTCTGGTTCTCCTTCAGCCTGCCCTTCGCGGGGGCCAACCTCCTGCTCACGCGCACGTTCTTCAGTCTGCAGCGCCCGTGGGCGCCGACCGCGCTGGCCGGCCTCAACCTGGCGGTCAACGTGGTCGTCGCCCTCGCGCTGTACCGCTCGCTGGGCATCGCGGGCATCGTCATCGCCACCGCCGTGGCCACCGCCGTGATGACCGTGGCCCAGGCGCTGGTGCTGCGCAGGAGCCTCCACGGACGGCTCGAGGCGGGGACCACGCTCGCGGCCATCGCGCGGATGCTCGTCGCCGCGGCGGCGCTGGGTGGCGTGGCCTGGGTGACCTGGATGGGGCTCGACGAGCTGCTGGGGCGCTCCCTGCCCGCCCAGCTCGTCGCGGTGGGCACGGGCATAGCCGCGGGCGGGCTGGTCTACGCCGGCGCCGTGCTGCTGCTGCGCGTGCCCGAGGCCGCGCGCATCGAGCGCATGGTCGAGGCCCGGCTGCGC
>JBBJOB010000112.1:0-6854 GCA_037721455.1 Solirubrobacteraceae bacterium
ACGTCACCTAGGCCTTCAGCCGGTGGCCGGTGGAGAACAGGCGCGCGCTCCAGGCCACCACGGCGAGCGTGAGGACGGCGGTGACGCCCAGGGCGACCCCGACGGGAATGTCGCTCACGCCCAGGAAGCCGAAGCGGACCGCCTGGACGAGGTGGAAGAGCGGGTTGAGCAGCGAGAGCTCCTGCCACGGCGACGGCAGCGACTCGACCGAGTAGAAGACGCCGCCCAGGAAGGCCAGCGGCAGGATGGCGATGCTGTTGACCGCCATGTGATGGTCGAAGGACTCGGCGTAGATGCCGACCACGATCCCCAGGGAGCCGAAGAGGCCCACCAGCAGGGCGATCGCGGCCAGCAGGACGAGCGGCTCGCGCACAGGCACCGCGGTGACCACCAGCGAGAGCACGAACAGCCCGGCGCCGACGAGCAGCGAGCGCATGACGCCGCCGAGCGTGATGCCCAGGTTGACCTCCCACGGCTTCATGGGCGCCGACAGCACGTCGTTGATGTAGCGCTCGAAGCGCGCCTGGAAGATGGAGCTGGCGTTGTTGGAGTAGGCGGCTTGAACCATGGCCATGGTGATCAGCCCCGGCACGATGTAGACGTCGTAGGCGATCCCGTCGATGGCGTCGATCCGTGTGCCCAGGGAAAGCCCGAATACGACGATGAACAGGAACGAGGAGAGGATCGGCGCGGCGACGGTCTGCGTCCACAGCTTGAGCACGCGGGCGGTCTCCCGCGTGGCCAGCGCGACCAGGCCGCGGCGCCGGACGGGAACCGCGACCATCAGCGCCCGTCGTCAGGCTCGGCACGAACAGCCTCGGGCCGTTGCAGCTCCACCGAGGCCAGGATGCCCGCCACCTCGGCCAGCCGGCGCTGCGAGGGGCGCCGGGCCGTGGTGACCGTCACCGCGTAGGTGCGCCACGCCGTGGCGCCGGTCAGCAGCAACACGCGGACCTTCAGGCCCGACTCCCGTCGCCCGCTGAACTCCACGGTGTCCACGGCCTCGGTGCCCAGTCGGCCCTGGGCGCGGCGCAGGACATCCTCGTCCTCGAGCGCCTCGCGGACGCTGCGCTCGAGGGCACGGCGCACGTCGTCGGTGCGCCCCGCCGCCTCGGGCGCGGCAAAGGTGGCGGTCACGCTCTTCTCCGGGCTGGTCAGGCGCAGGGTCTCGCCGGCCGCGCGCACGTCCCAGCCCTCCGGATACAGGAGCGAGAGGCCCAGCGGCGGGACGAAGGCCTGGCGGAGGCCTTCCTCCTGGGCGCGGACGGGCTCGTCATCTCCCCCGAGCCCGGGAACCAGCACCGCGAGCGCCACCAGCGCGGCCGCAACGAGCAGGAGCGCCCCCGCGGCGCGGGGGCGCGCCGGGGCCACCCGGCGGGGCGCGCGCCCGGCGCCCCCGGCACCGCCGCGCCCCCGCGCCGGCGCCCGCCGCCGGCCAGAGCCAGCAGCCCGGCGAGCGCCAGGCCGAGCACGTTCGCGCCCGAGAAGGGCAGGCTCGCCGCGCGCGCGTCGTCGGACTCGGAGTCGTCCTGAGCCGAGTCGCACTGCGGGTCGTCGGGGAAGTCGACGCGACCGTCGCCGTCGTTGTCGATCCCGTCCGAGCACTCGGGGTCGCCGCCGGTGGAGGTGCGGATGATGCCCGCGCGACCGCCCTCGCCCTCGCCGGCATCGCCGCGGTCGCCGCCGTCGTCGTCATCGCCGCGGTCGCCGCCGTCGTCGTCATCGCCGCCGTCGTCGTCATCGGGCGGGGTGACCGGCGGGTCGGGCGGGGTCACCGGCGGGTCGGGCGGGGTCACCGGCGGGGTCACGGCCGGCGGCGCGACCGCCAGCGACTCGGCCTCGGCCGTGGACAGCCGCGTCAGCGACGAGTCCCCGACCGGGAGCACGAAGACGTCCAGCGCCTCGCGGACGCTGAAGTTCGCGCCACTGTCGGTCGCGTTGCACACGATGGACACCAGCAGGAGGTCGATCTGGGTCTCCTCGCCGGTCTCACAGCCGGGCGCCGGGAGGGGTACACCGGCCTCGCCCAGGTTGATCACCCGGGAATCCGACTGCGTCGTGGTCCCACGGCCGTCGTTGCAGGCCTGGGTGGAGCTCTCGGACTGGGCCGCGTCAGCGGTCGTCCCACCGAGGTTGGCGTCGGCCACGCTGCTGGAGCCCGAGGAGGTCTGGCACGTGCCGTCGTCGCCGATGTCGCCCCGGCTCTCGGCGGCACCCACCGTGATGGCCTCCGGCCCGCCGACCTGCGCGCGGGCGACCGCGAAGCGGTTCATCGACCCGTCCTCGGTCGTGGCCGAGTCGGCGGCGAGCACCTCGAGGCACACCTGCTCGCCGCTGCCGTCGCAGAGGGGATCGAGCACAGCCTGCTGGAGCGCGTCCAGCGGCCCGGCCTCCGTCTCGCCCGGGCCGGTGTCGACGCCCAGGACCTCCTCGCCGAGCAGCGCCAGGATCGTGATGCGTCCGCTGTAGGAGCCGTCGGCCTGCTGCTCGCCGCGCGCGCGGCCCACGACGGCCTCCTCGCCCGTGTCCGAGCCCGCGGTGTCCGAGCCCTGCGGACGAGCGGGATCGGGGTTGAGGTCGACCGCCGCGATGCCGCCCTGCCCGTGCGGGTTGGTGCCGTTGAGCGGCGGCTGGAGCTGCGGGTCGCCGGAGGGCGTCTGCTGGCGGGTCTGGCCGCCCGGGCCGGGCACGGCGCCGGTGACGCCCTGCACACCCTGTTGGGCCTGCTGCTGCACCGGGCCGGTGACCTGCTGGACGGTCTGGTCGACCGCTTGGGTGACCTGCTCCACGGTCTGCTCGACCTGCGCGCCGGCCTGGTCGAGCTCACCGCCGGCGCTGCCGATCGCTGGCAGCACGCCCAGAACGGCACAGGCAGCCGCCAAAGTCAGTAGGACGATTCTGCGTATTGTCATGAAGCCTCCCGGGCTCCCGGCGATGGGTCAACGCGTCGAAGGGGCTCTACGCCCTCTCGGTACCCCGCGAGGCCCGCCGCCCGAGTTTTCGGACTGTTGCTAAGGACTTGGGTCGATCTTCCCTTTTTAGACGGGTTGGGAAACGTCGCGTTCCCCGCCCATCGCCCTGACGTAGGCATCAGCCAGGGTCCGTGCACCATAGTCGGCGCGCAGGCCGTCTGCGCTGTTACGCGCCAAGAGTCGGCCCGAACGGATGAGCGCGATCTCGTCGCAAAGCTCCTCGGCCTCCTCCAGGTAGTGCGTAGTGAGGAGGATCGTGGCCCCTTCGTCGTGCAGGCGGCGGATGTATTGCCACAGCTCCAGGCGCAGCTCGAAGTCCACGCTCGCGGTGGGCTCGTCGAGGATGACCAGGCGCGGCTCGTGCATGAGTGCGCGGGCCAGCAGGAGGCGACGGCGCATGCCGCCGCTGAGCTTGGGTGCGCGCACGCCGGCCTTCCCGCTGAGGTCGAAGATGTCCATCATCTCGCGCGCGCGGCGGCGGGCCTGCCCGCGCGCCATGCCGTAGTAGCCACCGTGATAGAGCAGCGTCTCCTCCACGTCGAGGAAGCGATCGAGATTGACGTCCTGCTCGGCCAGCCCGACCAGGCGCCGGGCGCCCAGGGCGTCGTGGGGCTCGCCGAAGACGCTGATCTCCCCCGCGGTGACCCGGATGAGGTTGCACACGGCCGAGATCAGGGTGGTCTTGCCCGCCCCGTTGGGGCCCAGCAGACCGAAGAACGCGCCGGCGTCGACGGTCAGGTCGAAGCCCGACAGGGCGACGAAGCCGCCTGCGCCAGGCCGACGAAGGAGGCCACTGGTGTCGTCGTAGGTCTTGCTCAGGCCCTCGATGCGCAGGGCGGGGGTCACCGCCTTTACGCTAGAGCCATGCCCCTTGTCCCCATGGTCGTCGAGCGCAGCGCCCGCGGCGAGCGCGAGTACGACATCTACTCCCGCCTGCTCAACGAGCGCATCATCTTCCTGGGCTCCCCGATCAACGACCAGATCGCCAACCTCGTGGTCGCGCAGCTCCTGCACCTCGAGAGCGTCGACCCCGACAAGGACATCTCGATCTACATCAACTCGCCGGGCGGCTCGATCTACGCCGGCCTGGCGGTGTACGACACGATGCGGTTCATCAAGCCCGACGTGCAGACGATCTGCGTCGGGATCGCGATGTCGATGGGCTCGCTGCTGCTGACCGGCGGCGCCCCGGGCAAGCGCATGTCGCTGCCCAACAGCCGCCTCCTCATCCACCAGCCCTCCGCGGGCTTCGAGGGGCAGTCCAGCGACATCGAGATCCACGCCCGCGAGATCCTCAAGACCCGCAAGCGCATCGACGAGATCTACGCGCAGCACACCGGCCAGCCCGAGGAGCAGGTGCACGACGACATGGAGCGCGACCGCTTCTTCACCGCCGACCAAGCCGCCGAGTACGGGCTGATCGACCGGGTGATCCACTCCCACTAGGCCCTCAGGCGATCGCGTGCTCGATGGCGCCCAGGCGCTCGATCTCGATGCGGATCGTGTCGCCGGCTTCGAGGAAGCGCTTGGGGTCCATGAAGACGCCGACGCCGTTGGGCGTGCCCGTGAGGATGAGGTCGCCGGGCTCCAGGGTGCAGGTCTGCGCGAGGTGGTCGACGAGACGCGGCACGGTGAAGATGAGGTCCGACGTACGGGCGTCCTGACGGGGCTCCCCGTTGACCCAGGTGCGCAGGCGCAGGTCGTGAGGGTCGCCGGCCTCGTCGGCGGTGGTGATCCAGGGGCCCCACGGGCAGGCGCCGTCGAAGCCCTTCGCCCGGGTCCACTGCGGTTCGCGGCCCTGGAGGTCGCGGGCACTGAGATCGTTGGCGACCGCGTAGCCGCCGACGCTGTTGCCCGCGCCCATGACGACCACCAGCTCCCCCTCGTAGTCCAGGCGCCGGCGGACGGCCCGGGGCGGGTCCACGGGTTCGTTGGGCGCCACCGAGGAGCCTGGCAGCTTCATGAAGACGATCGGCGTGTCGGGCCGTTCTCGGCCCTGCTCGGCGGCGTGGGCGGCGTAGTTGAGCCCGATGCCGAAGATCGCCCGGGGGCGCGGGACCGGGGCCAGCAGCCTGACCTGGTCGAGGGGGTGGGCGCCGCCGGTGGCGGGGGAGCGGTCGCCGGTCGTGAGGCGGCCGAGGACCGTCGCGGCGGGGTCGTCGGCGAAGGCGATCGCCTCGTCGCCACGGATCTCACCCGCGACGGGGGCGGTCGCGCCGGGGGGGAGGAAGGTGGCCAGACGCATCGTGGTCTTGGAGCCTATGCGCGCTGCGCGAGGGTCTGCAGCGCGGCGCGCGTGGCGGCGTCGGCCTGGCGTGCATCGTCGTCGGTCCAGTGCCAGCCGGGGCCGTCGTCGATGGCGAAGGTCGCATGGTCGTGGTCCTGGATCCGCGCGACGGCGATGGTGACAGCGGTCACCCGCTCGACGCCGGGCAGCGGGTCGGCGGTCACGGTGGCGAGGCCCTGGGCGGTGAAGGCGACGCCGGGGGCGATGACGGCCAGCGCGACGTGCGGGTCGTCTCGCAGGCGCGCCAGCGACCCGCGCCGGCGGCCCAGCGCGAGCACGACGGAGCGGGGCCCGGTGCGCAGGGCGGTGGAGACGGGGATGGCGTGGGGCCAGACGACCGGCGGCCGCGCCCGCGCTGGGTCGGTACCCGCGAGCGGCTCGTCCGCGCTTGCCTCGGCCGGGCGCTGCGGCGAGACCCCGCCGTAGGTGACCAGCCAGGCAGCGGTCCCGTCGGGCCAGTGCGGGAGGGCGTCGAGCCAGGCCACGAGTTTCACCGTAGTGGCGCGGCCGCGATGCCGGAGGGCGCGCCCGCTCATGCCGGAGGGCGCGCCCGCGGCACTGGAGGCCCTCAGGCGCGGTGGCCCTCAGGCCGCCGTGGCCCTCAGGCGCGGTGGCGCTCAGGCAGCGGTGGCGCTGCCCGCAGACACCGCGCGGGAGGCGTGCTCCTCGACGAAGCGCGCGAGGCTGCGGGGGCGCTCGCGCTGGGGGTGGTGGCCCATGCCCTCCCACACCTCGACGTGCGCTCCGGGCGCGGCGGCGGCCACGCGGTCGGCGTGGTCCGGCGGCACGAGGGCGTCGCGGGCACCCCACAGCGCGGCAACCGGGCCGGCGAAGGCCAGCGGGCGGTGGGCAAGGCCGTCGGGGTCGCGCCCCGACGCGGCCAGCGCCTCGACCGCCGCGCGCACGCCGGGCGCCGCGTGGAAGGCGCGGCGGCGCAGGCGGCCCAGCAGGTCGCGCGTGGGCAGGCGGCGGTGGGCGACGAAGGTTGCGTACGCGGCGGTCACCGTGAGGGGGTTGACCAGGCCGAGCGGGAGCGCGAGCTGCGCGAGGTCGATGACGCCGCGCCGGGCCACGAGGTCGGCCAGCGGGATGCGCCCGAAGCCCGCCGGGGCGAGAAGGCACAGCGAGCGCACGGCCGGCGAGCGCTCGGCGACATGGGCGGCCACGGCGCCGCCGAGGGAGTGGCCGACGAGCGTGCACGCCTCGAGGCCCAGCGCGTCCAGGCCGGCGGCGATGTCGTCGGCGTAGGCCTCCAGGGTCGAGGCCACCGGCAGCCCCGAGCCGCCGAAGCCCGGCAGGTCGAGGGCGATGCACGGGCGCCGGGTGCCACGGGCCAGCGCCAGCCAGCCCTCGGAGTCGTCGAACAGGCCGTGGAGGAGCACGAGCGCCCCGCCGCGGCCGGGCCAGACCCGTGCTTGCAACGCCCGACCGTCGGGGAGGGCCACGTCCTTGACGACCGCGATGCGCCTCATTATAGGCATCGTCGGCATCGCCACGGGCCTGCTTGAGGATCGGCGGTCGGGGGGGGGGGCCGCGGGGGCCCCCCCCCCCCCCCCCCCCGCCCCCGGCCGCGCCGCCCCCCCCCCCCCCCCCCC
>JBBJOB010000113.1:0-6804 GCA_037721455.1 Solirubrobacteraceae bacterium
CCTGGAGGTCGAGCGGGCCCGCGCGCGTCGTTGCGCCGAGCTGACCGCGGACCTCAACGCGGCGCGGTCCTCCCTGCGCCGCTGCCTACACCCCAGCCGCCGCTGTACGTGCGCGACGAGGCCCTGGAGGCCACGGGCGTCCACCTCGCTCGCAAGCTCCTGCGCCACCGCGAGGGGACCGTCGACCGCGCGCTGGCCATCGTGGATGAACTCGCCGCGATCGGCGCGCCGCAGGGCGCGGGCCTGCCCTTCACCGCCGGGCCGCTGGACGTCCCGCCGCGCACCGCCGCGGGCTGACGTGGGGCGCGCAGGCCGCGTTTGCGCCCGCCGACCCCCACGCGGCGCCTACTGCGCGTTGAGGGGACCTGTCAGACCACGCTCGATGTAGAACAGGTCCTTGTTATCGGCGAGCGCAGCGGTCCCGACGACTGCGGTCACGGCGATGATGGCCACGGCGACGCTCACAGGGCGAAGCGCGCCCGCGCCCAGCCGACTGGAGAGGGGCAGCGGCTCGGCGGGTGCGGTATCCGAGGGGGAGCGATGCTCTCCTTGGAATCGCCGCGTCGCGGCCTCGATCAGGGGCACGAGCGCGCAGATCAGCGTGAGGCTGGAGAGGATCGCCACCTTGACCCCGAACTCGGTGGGCTGGAAGTAGACCAGCGCAGCCGCGACCACGGCCGTGGCGGCGCCGTAGATGATTCTCGAGACCGGCGTTCTGGCGGCGGTCGCGGGGTCGGACATCATGAAGCAGACGAAGACCAGGAGCTCGGGTGACGTGCAGATCTTCACCCAGTAGTCAAAGCCGCTGATTGGCCCCTCCTGCCAGATCGCGACGAAGCTCTGTCCGGTGGCCGCGAAGATGGCGATCAGCGCCGTGAACGGGACGAGGAAGGCGAGCGCCATCGGCAGCATCCGTACGGCTCTCAGCACCCACACCGCGCCGAGCACGATGACCACGAGAGCCGCGATGACGGCGGGCCCGACCGATCCCCACCACAGGTACTGGGGGAAGACGTGGACCGGCCCGATCACGAGCAGCACCCAGACGATCCCGATGTTGGAGGGATTGAAGCGATGGCGTCCCCCCGGGCGCACGAGCTCCTTCACCCCCAGCGAGACGACCGCTGCGAGCACGAAGTACTCAATGCCGTTGAGGCTCCACCAGTCCCCGTGCTCGGTGCCCGACGCGCGCAGGATGAACGCGATGCTGTTGCCGGTCAGCAGAGCGCTGGCGGGCCAGGCCAGGACGCCCTGGCGCTTGAGCGTGATCGAGGTGTCGATCAGCGCGCAGACGCCGATCGTGATCAGGATCTGGGCGATCGAGACCTTGAAGTCGAGCGCGGTCTGCCCCAGGACCTGCAGCGCGATGATGACGACCGAGAGCTTGAGCCGGGGATCGCGCCGGCTCGGCAGGATCACCGGGATCCTGCGCCTCCCGAGCACCAAGTGCGGGCCGCCCGGGCGGGCGGGCTCCGAGCCGCTCGAAGCCGGTCGGGGAGGCAGGGGTGCCGTGACCGGCCCAGCCGTCGCGGGGGCCACGCGCGGCGCTCGCTTCCAGAGTGGGCCGTTCATCATGCCGCGGACGCTCCCGAGGCTGTCGCCTGGCCGAACTCCCCGGCGGTGATGTCCTCCAGCCGTCGCATGCGGGTCTCGACGCCGAACAGGAGCGCCGCGAGGGCCGCAAGCGCCATCGGAACAGCCCCGATCAGCGCCGTTCCCGCGATCGTCGGTGGCGTGAGCGCGGCCGCGACGACGCCGATGACCAGGACGCCGCCCACCTTGCTCGCCCCCGCGGCGAGCCCGGTCCCGCGCGAGCGAACGCGCGTGGGATAGATCTCGGAGCTGTAGGCGACCAGGACGGCGGTCACCGAGCTGATCGCCCAGATCGGCACGACGAGCAGGGCGTAGAGGAGGGTGCGATCCTCGGCCACTCGATCGCCTGCGAGGGCGAACCCCAGCAGGGCCGCCGCGGTGAGGCCGGCGAGCAGGACGATCGTCTTCCTGCTGCTCCAGAAGCCGTAGAGCCAGGCGATCAGGAAGTTGAGCGGAAGACCGATCAAGGCGGAGTCACGCAGGACCCGGCTGGCCGTCACCTCGGTGAGCCCGAGCTCCTGCAGGTTCGACGGGATCCAGAGCTGGAACCCGAAGGTGACCAGCCCGACCCCCAGGCCGAGCAGCACGACGACTGCCGTGAGGCGGTTCAACGGCCGCTGGAGGAGCTGGGCGAACCTGGGCTTGACCAGCTCCTCGACCGCCGGGGCGGTCTGCTCGTCGGTCACGACGTCGGCGCCGTAGCGCTCCATCACGGCCCTGGCCTCCGCTTCCCGGCCGTGGGCGAGCAGGAAGCGGGGCGATTCGGGGATCCACCGGTTCAGCACGATCAGCAGGAGTCCGGTGGGGAGCCCGACCAGCCACAGGATCCGCCAACTGTACTCGGGGACGAGTGACGAGGAGAGCCAGCTCGTGATCACGTACGCGCCAGCCACATCACCGCCGATCAGCACCATCAGCCAGCCGCGATGGCGAGCGGGAATCGTCTCGGCGATGAGGGTGAAGATGATCGGCAGCATCCCTCCGACCCCGAGCCCCATGATGAAGCACATGGCCAGGTTGAGCTGATAGGAGGGCATCGAGCCGCAGACGGCGGTGGCGATGAACAGCACGCCCGCGAGCAGGATCGACGCCCGGCGGCCGATCCGATCCCCCAGCCAGCCCCAGGAGAACGAGCCGATCACCGTGCCGGCGATCCCCGCGAGCGGAAGCAGCGCGGCGGGCGGATAACCACCCGGGTTGTTCGGAGACCCGAGGTCGTACTCCTGCGCGAATCCGGGCACCACGAAGGCCAGCATCGTGGGCTTCATCACGTCGATCGTCACGGCGGTCGCCATCACGAGCAGGAGCCCGACGTGCGCCGGGCGGATCCGCGCGTCGTCCAGCGCCCGCACGTGCAAGTGCGCCGCTGCGGGATCCTGGGCGGCCTCCCCCCTCCGCGGGAAGAGCCCGTAGGCGGTCGCGCCGAGACCGACGACGATCAGGACCATCCCCGCCATCATCGCCATGTCCATGTCCATGTCGACGAGCCGGAAGCCCATGTCCCTGGCCCCGAGGTACATCGGCAGGTGAAGGACCACTCCGATGGTGATCGCCAGGATCCCGAGCCACGCGAGCGGCTCGCGCCGGGAGATGCCGCCCGTGGCAGCCCCGCGGCTGCTCTTACGGTCGGAAGGCAAGCGCGGGTCGCCGCCTGATCACTGATCTCGCTCCAGGGTCGCCCCGGCGTAGGCGCTGAAGTTGGTGAGGGGGCACCAGATGACCACCGAGCGGTACCGGCTCGGGTCGACGCCGTCGGGCAGGAGGAAGTTCATGGAGCCCGCCGTGGTGGGGAGGGGTGCGGCGAGCTTCGCGGGAGCGCTTATGTACTCGTCCGTCGTCTCGGGCTTGCGCAGCGGGCTCAGCCGTATCTCGAGGTCGACGTTGGGGGTGACGTAGAAGTCGTCCAGTCGCAGCGCGTACCTGTCGTCGGGGAGGCGGTAGATCGTCACGCGTCCCTGGCCCACCTGGTCGATCCTGTAGAAGTCACCGCTCGCCACCCTTCTCGCCTCCGGTGCGGTCATCGCGGGCAGCGGAGGCTCGACGATGGGGACGTCGACCTGCTGATCGACCTGCGCGCTCCACGGACCGTCGGCCTCGACCTGCAGATTTCCCGCGACCTGCCCGGCCAGCTCGGTGGTGATGGTCCTGCCCCCTGCGCAGCTCGCGTTGATCAGCGGCTCAGCGGTGGCGGGAGCCCGGACCACGAACCGGCCGCGCTCGCAGCTCCACCTGACCCGCCACTGGATGGCGTCGTCGCTGATCTCGAACGCAGGGGTTCTCTGCGTCCCGACGCCACGGAAGCGCCCGACCGTCTGCCACCAGGGTTGGGAGATCAGAACGGTCTGCTGCGTCTGGGTCGCCGGGGAGCTGTCGATTCGGCTGAAGGCCGCGTCCCTGGGCTCCGGCGTCGCGGATCCGAAGAGGGCCTCGCGCGCCCCGAAGAGGTCGGTTGCGACGACGAGGCTTGCCACCAGGACGACGAGCCCCAGTCCAGGGCCGACCCGCCTCAGAAGAGTCCGCACTCGATCCGACGTCACACTTCCGAGCGTAGCCATTTCGGACTGCCACTGCGGTGACACGCTTCCGGGGTGAGCGCAGCTACCATCGGACCGATGGGGTGAACGACGATCGGCGGCGGTACGTCGACCGCCGAGGCCCGCTCGCACCGGCCGCCGGCCGCCGCACTCGGAGGAGGGCCGGCTCGCGCGTGTGCGCGGGCGGATGTGGGTGGGCGCCGGGGTCGCCCGCGACGCGCAGGCCGCCCGCGACGGCCGCGCCGTCCAGCACCTGGTCTCATTGGTGTCGGTGGAGGACGACGCCACCGGCGAGAGCAGGAGGGCGTCTGGGAGATCGAGCCGGGCACCCAGGTCGTCGAGCGCGCCCGGCTCCCCGCGCTGCACGCCGACCGCCTCGACGACCCGGCCCAGCTCGACGCCTTCCTCGACGCGGTGCGCTGGGGAGCGGTCACCAGCGCCGACCAGCGCGCGCTGCAGGCGCCCTTTCGCAGCGGCATCACGATCGAGGACTTCCAGCTCGAGCCGCTGGTGCGCGCCCTGCGCATGCCGCGCACGACGCTGCTGGTGGCTGACGACGTGGGCCTGGGCAAGACGATCGAGGCGGGTCTGGTCGTCCAGGAGCTGCTGCTGCGCCACCGCGCGCGCACCGCGCTCGTCGTCTGCCCCGCCGCGCTGCAGGTGCAGTGGCGCGACGAGATGCGCGAGAAGTTCGGCCTGGAGTTCCGCATCGTCGACCGCGAGCTGCTGGGCCATCTGCGCCGCACGCGGGCATCGGCGCCAACCCCTTCGCCCACTTCCCGCGCCTGATCGTCTCGATCGACTGGCTCAAGGGGAGCTGGGGATGCGTCTGCTGGCGAGGTGCTGCCGCCCCACCAGCGAGGTGCGCGGCGAGGGCATCTTCGTGCGCTTCCCCGAGCAGCGGATCGCCGCCTGGGAAGCGCGCTACCGGGCCTCCGACACGGCCGTGGCACTGTGGCAGGCCCACCGCGGCTGGCGCGGGCGCCGCGGGCTGACGCCCGAGGAAGGCTGGCCGGGCGAGCGCTACGTGCTGCTGCACTCCTTCGCCCACGCGCTGATCCGCGAGCTGGCGCTGGAGTGCGGCTACACGGCGTCGTCGATCCACGAGCGCATCTACGCCGGCGACGGGAGCGACGGCGGCGACGCGATGGCGGGCGTGCTGCTCTACACCGCCGCGCCCGACAGCGAGGGGACGCTGGGTGGCCTGGTGAGCCTCGGCGAGCCCGAGCACCTCGAGCCGCTGCTGCGCCAGGCGCTGGAGCGCGCGCAGCTCTGCTCATCGGACCCGCTGTGCGCCGAGCACGACCCTCGCTCCGACGGCTCGGTGCACGCCGCCGCCTGCCACGCCTGCCAGTTCGCCTCGGAGACCTCGTGCGAGCGCGGCAACCGCTTCCTCGACCGCGCGACGCTGGTCAGCACGCTGGCCGACATGACGGCCGGAGCCGAGCCGGTCGCCTACTTCGGATCGTGAGCCTCGACGGCGCGGTCGAGCGCGTGCTGCACCGCCTCAGCGCCGCCCAGGTCGAGGCGCTGGCCGCCGTCGCGGAGGGGCGCGTATCGCCCGGCGGAGCGCTTGGGGCCGGCGTTGCGCTGGCGCTGCGGGTGGGGCCGCGGGCGCGCACCGAGGCCGACGCACACCGCTCGAGGCCGGCCTGGACAGGCCCGGGCGCCGTCGGCGAGCAGCGCCTGACGGCCGGCGTCCTGCACGAGCTCGTCGCCTCCGCGCGGGAGCGGATCCTGCTCGTGAGCTTCGCGGCCCACACGCTGCCCGGCCTCGCCGCCGATCTGGAGCAGGCCGCCGGGCGCGGCTGCACGGTCGACGTGGTCTTCGAGACCCAGGACGACAGCGCCGGCGCCTACCAGAGCCACGAGGCCCAGCCCTTCCACCAGGTGGCGGGCATCCGCCGCTGGCGCTGGCCCACCGAGCAGCGCCCGGCCGGCGGCGCCGTCCTGCACGCCAAAACCCTCGTGGTCGACGGCCGGCGCGCCCTGGTGGGCAGCGCGAACCTCACCCAGCGCGCGCTGACCGCCAACCTCGAGGTCGGCGTCCTCGTCGGTGATCCTGCCGTGGCGCAGGCCATCGAGGCCCACGTCCGCGGCCTCATGGCTGGGGATGTGCTGAGGCGGGCGTAGCTAGGACAAGGTGGAGGCGACGGTCTGCATGACCTCGCGCAGGCGCGGTGACCCGTGTTCCCCGGCCTGCTCGAGCTGGTCGAGGTCGCGTCGCAGGATGCTGGCGAGGGCGAGGCGTTCGTCGTAGCGGTGCAGGCGGTCGATCTGACGATGGGCGGTCAGGGCTCCGTTGATGGCGGTCACGAACTCGGCCTCCTCGGTGGCGGGAAGCTCCACGCCGGGAAGACGCTCGTTGATCCAGTGCACCACTATCGGCCACTCGTAGAGCTTGGCGCCCTCCACCCACGGCGCGGCGGCGGGGAAGCCGCCCGGCCCGCGCGTGCCCGAGATGAGCTGGTTGACGTTCTGGCGGCTGCGGCCGATCCGCTCGGCGATGGCCGTGGCGGTCACGAGCTCGTCGAACTCGACCCGCGTCGCTCTCACGCCATCCACCGACTCCAGGTCGGCGATGGCCGACCAGTGCCTTGGGTGCGACCAGCCGCTGGCCCGGCGATGCTCCGTGCGCCAGCGCCAGCGGCGGCAGTGACGGCCTGACCCCGCCTAG
>JBBJOB010000114.1:0-6738 GCA_037721455.1 Solirubrobacteraceae bacterium
CGCCGGCGCATCTCCAGCACCAGCGACAGAACCGTCTCACCCACCGCGTCCAGCGAGCGGGGGCTGATCTTGTCCAGCGTGTCCTCGAGCGTGTCGCGCGGCTCGTAGGAGAAGTCGATGAGGTCGATCGCCGTCACGCCCTCCTCCAGGAAGGGGACATGGTCGTCGACGATCGAATAGCTCGCGGGGGTCGCCGGGAAGTAGTCGAGGCTGCCCACCCGCCGGGCGGCGGCGCGCAGGCGGTCCCACAGGTCGCGGTCGGAGTTGCCCTCGCGCGGCAGCGTCAGGTCCTCGTTGCCCACGTAGTCGAGCAGGATCATGTCCCCGATCTCGTCGGCGTGACGCGCCGCGTAGGCCTTGGAGCCGCGCAGGCCGCACTCGATGAACGGCTCGCAGCCCGCGGGCTCCTCCTCGCCGTCGAACAGGACGAAGCGGATCTCCCTGCGCCGTGAGCGATCCTCGGGCTCGGAGCGCCGGTCGAGCTGGCGCGCCAGCTCCAGCACGACCGCAGTGCCCGCCGCGCCGTCGTTGGCCCCCAGGTGGCCGACCGGGCGGGCCTCGGTGTCGTAGTGCGCGCCGATGAGGATGGCGGGCTTGCGGCCGGGGATGTGGCCCACCACGTTGCGCAGCTCGGGGTGGTCGGGGATCGACTCCGTGCGCCCGCGGGGCACGCGCTCGACAAGGAAGTCGCGCAGGCGCGCCGAGGCATCCGACCCCGCCGGGCGCGGCCCGATCTGCTCGGTCTGGAAGGCGGTCAGGCGCAAGGCGCGGCCCGCGTCGAAGCGGTTGACCCTCCACTCCCGCGTCGTGGCCGCCGACGCCTGGCCGCGCTCGTCGTCGTCTCCGCCGGGCAGCGGAAAGCCCTGCAGCCCCCACACGACCAGCCCGATCCCGATCAGGACCTGGACGACCAGCATGACGGCGAGGGGGCGCAGGGACATCAGCCGTCTCGCCCGTGGGCTCGCGCGCCCGGAGCCGTCGAGAAGTCCCACGCCATGCGCGGAGGATGGCAGGAATCGGCCGGTCGGCCAGCTCGTGGCGCCCGGGGGGCCCGGCCCGCGAGCGCGGACCGGGCTCCCTCACGGGCTCAGCCCGTCTCGTCCTCGATGGCCGCAGGGCGCTCGCCCACGGCGACCTCGATGCGCCGCGGCTTGCGCTCGGCGGGCTTGGGGATGCGCACCTCGAGCACGCCGCGGTCGAACGAGGCGTCGATGGCGTCGGGCTGCACGCCCGCGGGCAGCTGCAGCGTGCGCCGGAACGCGCCGGTCGAGCGCTCGAGGCGGTAGTAGCCCTCCTGCTCCTCGCGGTGCTCGACCTTGCGCTCGCCCGACAGCGTGAGCGTGTCGCCCTCCACCTCGACCTTGACGTCGTCCTCGTCCAGACCCGGCAGGTCCGCGCGCAGGACGAAGTGCTCGGACTCCTCGACAAGGTCCATGGGCGGGACCCAGTGGCGACCGCGCGTGGACCGGTTGCCGGGGGTCTCGAAGAAGGTGTTGAACAAGCGGTTCATGTCGCCCTGCAGCGAAGCGATCTCGCGCGCGGGCTCCCAACGGATCAGCGCCATCTCTGCTCTCCGTTCCTGTCGATCATCTTAGTGATGGCGACTGAGATGTTAGCCCGGGGCGAGTGGCGTCGTCAAGCGGGTTGCGCAGCTCGCGGCCCGGGTAGCTGCACTCCATGCGGGTGGCGGTGACCGGAGCGACCGGGAACGTGGGCACGAGCGTGCTCGCCGCCCTCGAGGCCGAGCCGCGCGTGGAGGCGGTGACCGGGATCGCACGGCGCGTGCCGGTCGGCCCTCCCCCGCCCAAGGTCACCTGGGCGGGCGCCGACATCGCGCGCGACCCGCTGGACGAGCTGCTGCGCGGGGCCGACGCGGTGATCCACCTGGCCTGGCTCATCCAGCCCTCGCGCGACGAGGCCCGCACCCACGAGGTCAACGTGACCGGCTCGCAGCGGGTCTTCGAGGCTGCCGCGCAGGCCGGCGTGCGCACCGTCGTCCACGCCAGCTCGGTCGGGACCTACGCCGCCGGCCCGAAGGACCGCAGGGTGGACGAGTCGTGGCCGACGACCGGGATCCCCACCTCGTTCTACTCGCGCCACAAGGCAGCCGTCGAGCACATCCTCGATGCCTTCGAGGCGACCCATCCGTACGTGCGGGTGGTGCGCCTGCGCCCGGGCCTGATCTTCAAGGGCGAGGCGGCCAGCGAGATCCGCCGGCTGTTCGCCGGGCCGTTCCTGCCCCGGGCGCTGGTACGTCGCGGGCTGGTGCCCATCGTGCCGCGCACCCCGGGCCTGGCCTTCCAGGCCGTGCACAGCGACGACGTCGCCCGTGCCTACCGCCTCGCACTGGTCGACGAGACGGCGCGGGGCGCCTACAACGTCGCCGCCGAGCCGGTGCTCGACGCCGACGCGCTGGGGCGCCTGCTGGGCGCAAGGCCGGTGCCGGTGCCCGCGGCCGTGCTGCGGGCCGCCGCCGCCCTGACGTGGCGGGCGCGCCTGCAGCCGACCGAGCCCGGCTGGGTGGACATGGGCCTGGGCGTTCCGCTCATGGACATCTCGCGGGCGCATGACGAGCTGGGCTGGACCCCACGCCACGCCGCCGGCGAGGCCTTCATGGAGCTCTTCGACGGGCTGCGCCGTGGGACCGGTGGCGCGACGCCACCGCTCGCTCCCGGCACAGGTGGTCCCGCCCGCCTGCGCGAGATGGCGCAGGGCATCGGCGCGCGCAACGAGCCCTGAGCGCCGTGCTTGGCCAGCCTGGCCAAGCGGTACGCTTTACCCGTGAGCACCTACTCCATCGGTGAGGCCAAGACTCAGCTCTCCCGCCTGATCCGCGAGGCCCAGAGCGGTGAGGAGGTCGTGCTGCGCCGCGGCGACCAACCCGTCGCCCGCATCGTGCCCGTGGCGGCCGAGACGCTGACGGTCAAGCGAGAGCCGGGAAGCATGCGAGGGCAGATCTGGATGGCCGACGACTGGGACGAGTGGCCGCAGGACATCGCCGAGGCGCTGGGCATGCGCGATTGAGCCGCGCGCTCGTCGACACCCATGCCTTCATCTGGTGGCTGCTCGACGATGACCGCCTCTCCTCCCCCGCTCGCGAGACGTTGCGCACGGCGGATGCCCCGATGCTGAGCGCTGGCACCCTGGCCGAGATCGCGATCAAGCGCTCGCTCGGCAAGCTCACGTTCCACCGTGACTGGACGGACCGCGGTCGGGACGAAGGCTTCGAGGCGCTTGGCGTGACGTGGGAGCACGCCGCCGCCCTGGAGCGCCTTCCCTTCCTCAACGTCGCCGGCCGCGAGCACCGCGACCCCTTCGACCGCCTGCTCGTCGCCCAGTCGCAGGTCGAGAACCTGCCGATCGTGACGCGCGACCCTGCGATCGCCGCCTACGGCGTGCCGGTGATCTGGTGACGGCGCGCGGCCTGGCGCCCATGGTCCTCGTCGACGGCGCCAGGTAGGGTCGCTCTCCCGGAGGAGAGACCATGGGCCAGCAGCACCTCGACCGCCTCACCGCCATAGACGCGGGCTTCCTGCACAACGAGGACAGCTCGTCGCACATGCACATCGGAGCGGTGATCATCGCCGAGGGGCCGCCCCCGCCCCACGCCGATCTGCTCGACGGCATCCGCTCGCGGCTGCACCTCGTGCCGCGCTACCGCCAGAAGCTGGCCATGGCGCCGGCGCACAGCGGCCGGCCGATGTGGGTGGACGACCCCTCCTTCGCGCTGGAGTACCACGTCCGCCACAGCGCGCTGCCCCGGCCCGGCTCGGAGGAGCAGCTCCTGCGCACCGCCGCACGGATCTTCTCCCAGCGGCTGGACCGCTCCAAGCCACTGTGGGAGATGTGGGTGGTCGAGGGCCTGGAGGGCGAGCGCTTCGCGCTGATCTCCAAGAGCCACCACGCGCTGATCGACGGGGTGAGCGGCGTGGACCTGGCGCAGGTCCTGTTCGACCTCGAGCCCGAGCCGGCCGAGCCTGACCATCCCGACGAGGCGTGGCAGCCCACGCCGGAGCCCAACCCCGCGGAGCTGGTGGGCGCCGGGATGGCCGGGGCCGTGCGGGCGAGCCTGAAGATGACCGTCGGCACCCTGGGCGCGATGGCCGACCCGCGCCGGGCGCTGAAGGAGGCGCGCGGAGCCGCGGAGGGCCTGGGCGAGCTGGCCTGGGCGACGCTCAACCCGGCGCCGTCCACGCCGCTCAACCAGCCGATCGGCCCCCACCGGCGCTTCGTGGGCGTGCGCCACGACCTGGCCGACCTCAAGGCGATCAAGGACGCCTTCGGCGGCACCGTCAACGACGTGATCCTGACGGTGGTCAGCGGGGCGCTGCGCGGCTGGCTGCGCTCGCGCGGCGTGCGCACGCAGGGACTGGAGCTGCGCGCGCTGGTGCCGGTGTCGATCCGCGTATCGGACGGCGCCAACACGCTGGGCAACCGCATCGCGGCCATGCGCGGGCCGCTGCCCGTCTACATCGAGGACCCGCTGCTGCGCCTGCGCACGGTCTCGGCGGCCATGCGTGACCTCAAGGACTCCAAGCAGGCCCTGGGCGCCGAGATGATCTCCAACGTGCAGAGCTTCGCTCCGCCGACCATCCTGGCCCAGGCCGCACGGATCAACTTCTCCACGCGGCTGTTCAACCTGATCGTCACCAACGTGCCCGGGCCCCAGTTCCCGCTCTACGTGCAGGGCCGGCGCATGCTCGACGTATTCCCCGTGGCCTTCCTACCGCGCGACCACGGGCTGGCCATCGCGATCATGTCCTACGACGGGCGCATCAACTTCGGCCTGCTGGGCGACTACGATGCCCTGCCCGAGCTGGCGACGATCGGGGAGGGCATAGAGGCGTCGGTGGCCGAGATGGTGGCCCTGGCGCGACGCGAGGACACCGCGGGGCCGGCGAGCGCCTGACCGGCGGTCAGCGCTTCGGACTCAGCTCAGAACCCGAGGGCGAACTTGGCGTCCTCGCTCATCTTCTCCGGCGACCACGGCGGCAGGAAGGTCATCTCGGTCTTCACCGACTCGACCCCCTCCAGCTCGCCGACGAACTCCTCGATCTGCTCGGTGACCTGGGGCCCGATCGGGCAGGCGGGGGTGGTCAACGTGAAGGTGACCTTGACGTCGCCGTCCTGGTCCTCGATCCCGTAGATCAGTCCCAGCTCGACGAAGTCGAGCCCGAGCTCCGGGTCGATGACGTTGGACAGCGCGCTTTCGATGTCCTCGAGTGAAGGCATGGCCCTCAGTGTAGGCGTCTACCCTTCGGCGCGATGCCCCTCCTCCTCGTCCTGCTGTTCGTCGTGGCCCCGATCGCCGAGCTGTACGTGATCTGGCAGGTCGGCGGGCTCATCGGGATCCTGCCCACCATCGCGCTGCTGCTTGCGGCCTCCATCCTGGGCGGCCTGCTGCTGCGCTCGCAGGGCCGCGCGGCGTGGCGGCGCTTCGTCGCTGCGCTGCAGAGCGGCCGCCCGCCCGCCCGGGAGGTGGCCGACGGCGCGCTCATCGTCTTCGGCGCCGCGCTGCTGCTCACGCCGGGCTTCATCACCGACGCGCTGGGGCTCGCCCTGCTGGTGCCGCCCACGCGCGCGCTCGTGCGCGGCACCCTGGTGCGCACCCTCGCGCCGCGCCTCGTCGTGGGCGCCGCGGCGCGATGGACCCGCCCCGGGCCCCCGGGCCGGCACGGGTCCGACGACGACGTCGAGGCCACGGCGCACGACGTCGACGACCGGCCGCAGCGGCTGCACCGGCCGTGACGGTCACCCGGGCCGACGAGCAGCCGCGCCTCGGCGAGGCGCCGAACGCCTCGGCTGCCGTGACCTTCGCCTTCGGCGACCCGCGTAGCGCGACCTTCGCCACCGCCCGGCTGGGTCTGACCGCGACGGGCGCCAGCGGCCTGCTCATGGTCTTCGCCGCCGGGGAGGTCGTCGCCGTGCGCGCCGAGAGCGCGCCGGCTCCCGCTGCCGACGGCTGGGAGGCCGTGCGCGCAGCAGGCCTGTGCACCACGGTCGAGGAGCCGTTGGCCGCCTGGACGCTGCGCGGTGAGGCCGAGGGCGTGGAGCTCGACCTGCGCTTCACCGCCCGCTCGGCGCCCGCGCACCTGGAGGCCGACCGTCCGGCCGCCCAGGCCGGCGGCCTGGAGGGCTACGAGCAGCTCTGCGCGGTGGAGGGCGTGGTCGCGGTCGGCGGCAGGCGCCACGAGCTGCGCTGCCTGGGCCAGCGCGGGCATTCGTGGGGAGCGCCCGACTGGGAGCGCCTCTCGCTGACCCGCACCCTGACCGCATGGGTGGGCGAGGACTGCGGGCTGTCGCTGGTGGCCGTCCGCCCCGGGAAGGCCCGCGCGCACGGCGACGAGCTGGTCGACGCGATGCTCCTCGAGGGCGGGCCCGACGGGGTGGGCGGGCCGGCAATCGTGATCGACGAGCCTCGCCTGTCGACGACCTACGACGCCGAGGGGCGCATGCGCCGCGCGGGCCTGGAGCTCTACGTCACGCCCGAGGCCGAGCACGCCCGCCGCCTGCACGGCGAGGTGCTGTGCGGCACGACGGTCGACCTCGGGCGCCTGCGCCTGGACGCGAGCTTCTTTCGCTGGGAGCTGGACGGCCGCGAGGGCGTCGGTCGCTACGACATCGTGCGGCGGACCTGAGATGCCGGCCACCGGACACCCATGAGCGCCGCGCCCCATGCCCGCCGTCGCCTGCCGGTGGGCCCCGCGCCCGGCCCGGCGCCGCCCGGCCCGCCGCTGC
>JBBJOB010000115.1:0-6689 GCA_037721455.1 Solirubrobacteraceae bacterium
AGGGAGAGGCGGCGGAGCCTGACCTCGGCCGGAGGGTCGTGCCGGGCGATCGTGCACGAACTTCCTGCCCTCACGGCTGCCCTTCGCCGGGTCGACATCGGCGGTCGACAGGCAGCGGAGGCCCGCCGTGCTGGGATAGCCTCGCTGCCATGTTCTACGACGACGACGCGGACCTCTCCCAGCTCGACGGCAAGACCGTCGCGATCATCGGCTTCGGCTCCCAGGGCCACGCCCACGCCCAGAACCTCAAGGACTCGGGCGTCGCCGTCGTCGTCGGCCTGCGCGAGGACTCGGGGTCGGCCGAGAAGGCCCGCGCGGCCGGCCTTGAGGTGCTGCCCATCGCCGAGGCGGCCAGCCGCGGCGAACTGGTCATGGTGCTGGTACCCGACGAGCTGCACCGCAGCGTGTGGGAGTCCGACATTCGCGACGGTGTCGCCGAAGGCAAGCTGGTCCTCTTCGGCCACGGCTTCTCCGTCCACTACGGCGAGGTGGAGCCGCCGCCGGGCGTCGATGTTGCGCTCGTGGCCCCCAAGGGCCCTGGCCACCTGGTGCGCCGCCAGTTCAAGGAGGGCAGTGGCGTGCCCGGCCTGCTGGCCGTCCACCAGGACGCCACGGGCAACGCCCATGCGCTGGGCCTGGCCTACGCCAAGGGCATCGGCTGCACGCGCGGCGGCGTGATCGAGACGAGCTTCAAGGACGAGACCGAGACCGACCTGTTCGGCGAGCAGGCCGTGCTGTGCGGCGGGGCGAGCGAGCTGGTCCAGGCGGGGTTCGAGACCCTCGTGGAGGCGGGCTACGACCCTCAGATGGCCTACTTCGAGTGCCTGCACGAGCTCAAGCTCATCGTCGACCTGATGTACGAGAAGGGCCTCGCGGGCATGCGCTACTCGATCTCCAACACCGCCGAGTACGGCGACTACACGCGCGGCACGCGGGTCATCACGCAGGACACCCGCGAGCGCATGCGGGCGATCCTGGCCGAGATCCAGTCGGGCGACTTCGCTCGCGAGTGGATCGCCGAGAACCGCGCGGGCCAGGAGAACTTCCTGCGCATGCGGGCCGAGCAGGCCTCCTCCCAGGTGGAGACCACGGGCAAGGAGCTGCGCTCGATGATGACCTGGATCGACACCGGCGAGCTGGACTGACCGCCCATGACGACCGCCTCGCAGCTTCAGATCCCCCCGGACATCAGGCCCGGCGACGGACGCTTCGGCTGCGGACCCTCGAAGGTCCGCCCCGAGCAGCTCGCCGCGCTGGCCGGCTCGGGCGCGGGGCTCATGGGCACCTCCCACCGCCAGGCGCCCGTGCGCGAGGTGGTCGCCCGCGTGCGCCGCGGCCTGCACGAGCTGTTCGCCCTGCCCGAGGGCTACGAGATCGCCCTGGGCAACGGGGGCACGACGGCGTTCTGGGACGTCGCAGCGTTCGGCCTGGTACGCCGCCGTGCGCTGCACCTGACCTACGGTGAGTTCTCCAGCAAGTTCGCCACCGTCACCAGGGGAGCGCCCTTCCTGGAGGACCCGATCGTGGTCGACGCTGACCCCGGCGACGCCCCGGAGCCGGTCGCAGATCCCGAGGCCGACGTGGTGGCCTGGGCCCACAACGAGACCTCCACCGGCGTCATGGTCGGCGTCGAGCGCCCCGCCGACAGCGCCCACGCGCTGACTCTGATCGACGCCACCTCGGGCGCCGGCGGCCTGCCCCTCGATCCCGTGCACGCTGACGTCTACTACTTCGCCCCGCAGAAGTGCTTCGCCGCCGACGGCGGGCTGTGGCTGGCGGCGCTCAGCCCCGCGGCGCTGGAGCGCATCGAGGAGATCGCGGGCTCCGGGCGCTGGACGCCCGAGTCCCTCTCGCTGCCCACCGCCCTGGACAACGCCCGCAAGGAGCAGACCTACAACACGCCCGCCGTGGCCACGCTGATCCTGCTGGCCGAGCAGGTCGAGTGGATGAACGCCAGCGGGGGCCTGGACTGGTGCGTCCAGCGCACCACCGCGTCCTCGGGCCACCTGTACGGCTGGGCCGCCGAGCGCGACTGGGCTACCCCATTCGTGACCGACCCGGCCAAGCGCTCGCTCGTCGTGGGCACGATCGACTTCGCCGACAGCCTTGACGCCGCCGCCGTGGCCAGGACGCTGCGCGCCAACGGGATCGTCGACGTCGAGCCCTACCGCAAGCTGGGGCGCAACCAGCTTCGGGTCGGCATGTTCCCGGCCGTCGAGCCCGCCGACGTACAGGCGCTGACGGCGTGCATCGACTTCGTCGTGGAGCGCCTGGCGTGACCCGGGTCCTGGTCAAGGAGAAGATCGGCGACCGCGGCGTCGCGCTGCTGCGCGAGCACTTCGACGTCGACCTGGGCGTCGACTGGGCCGACGGCGAGCTCGAGGAGCGCATCGGCGACTACCACGGGATCCTGATCCGCTCGGCCACCAGGCTGACCGCCGACCTGATCGAGCGCGCCCACAGCCTGCGCGCCATCGGGCGCGCCGGGGTGGGCATCGACAACGTCGACGTGCCCGCCGCCACCAAGCGCGGGATCATCGTGGTGAACGCCCCGCAGTCCAACGTCGTGACCGCGGCCGAGCACACCCTCGCGCTACTGCTCGCGCTGGCGCGCAACGTGCCCCAGGCCCACGCCTCCCTGATCGCCGGGCGCTGGGACCGCTCGAAGTACTCCGGTACCGAGCTCATGGACAAGACGCTGGGCATCCTGGGCTTCGGGCGCATAGGCCAGCTCGTGGCCCAGCGGGCCAAGGGCTTTGGTATGCGGGTGATCGCCTTCGACCCGTTCATGGGCGCCGAGCGCTTCCGCGAGCTGG
Organism: Solirubrobacteraceae bacterium; assembly: GCA_037721455.1. Taxonomy (GTDB): domain Bacteria; phylum Actinomycetota; class Thermoleophilia; order Solirubrobacterales; family Solirubrobacteraceae; genus Siliceabacter. The sequence continues at coordinate 2,817 of JBBJOB010000115.1, forward strand.
GCGTCGACCGTGCGGGCAACTCGGACGAGCTCTACGCCGCCGCGGACTTCCTCACCCTCCACCTGCCCAATACGCCGGAGACCGAGAACTGGCTGGACGGCGAGGCGCTGGCCAAGTGCCGCGACGGCGTGCGCATCCTCAACGTCGCCCGCGGCCCGCTGGTCGTCGACGAGGATCTCGGGGCGGCGCTGGACAGCGGCAAGGTGGGCGGGGCGGCGCTGGACGTCTTTCGCTCCGAGCCGATCACCGAGCACCCCCTCTTCGGTCGCGACAACGTCATCGTCACCCCGCACCTGGGTGCCTCGACCGCCGAGGCCACCGACCGCGCCGGCTTCCAGGCCGCCGAGCAGGTCGTCGCGGCGCTGACCGGCGGCACGGTGATGACCGCCGTCAACGTGCCGGCCATCTCCAGCGAGGACCGCGAGGTGCTCGGCCCGTTCGTGCCCCTGTGCCGCCAGCTCGGCTGTCTCGCCCTGACGCTGGGGGAGGAGGTCTCGACCGACCGCATCGACGTCGAGCTCCTGGGGCGCATCGCCGAGCGCGACACCCGCCCGCTGACCGTCGCCGTGCTCATCGGCGCACTGGGCGGGCGCACCGAGGAGGACCTCAACGAGGTCAACGCCCCCGGAGTGGCCGAGGAGCGCGGCATCGAGGTGGCCGAGTCGCGCAGCGCCACCGCGCGCGACTTCACCGACCTGGTGCGCGTGACCCTGACGTCCGGCGAGATCCCGGTGCGCGTCGTGGGCACCGTCCTGGGCCGGCTCAACCGTCCCCACCTCCTGGAGGCCTGGGGCCAGCGCTTCAACCTCCAGCTCGAGCGCCACCTCAGCCTGTTCCGCTATCGCGACGTGCCGGGCATGATCGGCCGCGTGGGGACCGTCTTCGGCGAGCACGGCGTCAACATCGCCTCGGCCGCCGTCGGCCACGATCCCAGCGGCGACGGTGCACAGGAGGCCGTGATGGTCGTCACCACCGATCGGCCCGTCTCCCAGGACGTCCTCGACGCCATCCTCGCCCTCGACGGCTTCGTCGACGGCCGCACCGTCGCACTGCCGCAGTAGGCACACTTCCCCGAGGTGGGGCGGAAGGAGCGGTCGAAGCCGCGCGGGCGGTCGACGGTCCCCACGACGGTGTCCAGCGGGATCACCTGCTCGCCGAAGTCGTGCTCGCCGAGGCGCCCCAGCGCCGCCACCACCTCCTCGAAGGGCAGGATCAGGTGAAGATCCTCGGGGCCACGCCCCACCCAGCGGGCCAGCCGCGACGCCCCCTGCCGCCGGCGGGCGCGCAGGAAGTCGTCGGAGGCGTCGGCACGGGCCGATCCGGTGGAACGCATGGCCACATGGTGTCACCTGCGCTACCCTGGCTCCAGGCATGACGTACCCGCTTGACCTGCGCCTGCTCCTTCTCCTCCCCCGCTAGGGGGAGCTATCAGCGCGTGGCGGCCGCCGGAAGCCGCGAGACCAGACGGAGCAAGCCCAGGATTCGAGACACGAAGGAGGTACGCACGCATGCCCACCGCACCCAAGGACCGAGTACTGCTCTTCGACACGACGCTGCGCGACGGCGAGCAGTCGCCGGGCATCTCGCTCAACACGGCCGAGAAGCTGGAGATCGCCCACCAGCTCGCGCGGCTGGGCGTCGACGTCATCGAGGCCGGCTTCCCCGCCACCTCACCCGGGGACTTCGAGGCCGTCGAGGCCATCGCCCGGGAGGTGGAAGGTCCGATCGTGGCCGGGCTGGCCCGCACGCATACCGCCGATGTCGAGGCCGCCGCCGACGCAGTCCGCGACGCTGTCCGGCCGCGCATCCACACGTTCATCTCCACGTCGGACATCCACATCACCCACCAGCTGCGGATCACCCGCGACGACGTCAAGGGTCAGGCCCGCGCCGCCGTGGCGCACGCTCGGTCGCTCGTCGACGACGTCGAGTTCTCCCCGATGGACGCCACGCGCGCCGACCTGGAGTTCACCGCCGAGGTGGTGCAGATCGCCATCGACGAGGGCGCGACGACCATCAACGTCCCCGACACCGTCGGCTACACCATGCCCCACGAGTTCGACGCCTACCTGCGCCGGCTCTACGAGCTGGCGCCGGGGCTGCGCGACGTCGTGCTCAGCGTCCACTGCCACGACGACCTGGGCCTGGCCGTAGCCAACTCCTTCGCCGGCGTGCTGGCCGGCGCGCGGCAGGTGGAGTGCGCGGTCAACGGGATCGGCGAGCGCGCCGGCAACGCGGCCCTGGAGGAGATCATCATGCTCCTGCACACGCGCGGCGACGCGGTCGGCCTGACCACCGACGCGGTGACCACCGAGATCTCGCGCACGTCGCGCCTGGTCTCCCGCCTCACCGGCTACGCGGTACAGCCCAACAAGGCCGTCGTGGGACGCAACGCCTTCGCCCACGAGTCGGGCATCCACCAGGACGGCGTGCTCAAGGAGCGCTCGACCTACGAGATCATGGACGCCACCACGGTCGGCCTGGAGGCCAACCAGATCGTGCTGGGCAAGCACTCGGGCCGCCACGCGCTGCGCCAGGCGCTGGAGGAGCTGGGTTACCCCGTCGAGGGGGCAGTGCTCCAGCAGGCCTTCAAGCGCTTCAAGGAGATCGCGGACAAGAAGAAGCAGGTCACGGCGATGGACCTCGAGGCGCTGGTCACCGACGAGCTGCGCGAGGACGTGCCCGCCTACGTGCTGGAGTGGTTCGAAGTCGAGGCCTCCTCGCGCCGCCCGCCGCACGCCAAGGTCTCGATCGGCACGCCGGACGGTCGCTCCGTGGAGGGCTCGTTCACCGGCGACGGACCGGTCGACGCCATCTTCCGCGCCATCAACGCGGCCACCGGCGTGGAGGCGCGCCTGCGCGAGTTCCGCGTCGACGCGGTCACCGGCGGCCAGGACGCCCTCGGCGAGGTCAGCGTCGTGCTCGAGCTCGACGGGCGCACCTCCGCCGGCCAGGCCGTGGCCACCGACATCCTCGAGGCCGCCGCCCGCGCCCACGTGCGCGCGCTCTCGGTCGCCGTGCGCCGCGCCGAGACGCCCGACCCCGCGCCGGAGGCGGTGGCGACGCCGTAGGCGTCAGTGCAGCGGGTTGATCCAGCGCACCTCGGGAAACGACGCGAAGTCGCTGTCGTCGGAGTAGACGGTCAGGCCATGCTCGATGGCCAGGGCAGCGAGCCGCGCGTCGGTGATGAGGTTCCCCGCGATGCGATGCGTCGTGACCAGGGACATGAGCACCTCACCGTGTCGCGCGGTCGGCAGCGGCGTCCAGACGACTTCACTGGCAAGCCACTCACGAACGAGCCCGGTTGCCGTCTCGGGAGTCAAGGGCCGCTCGAAGATACGTGGGTGCGTGCTGAGCCGCAGGAACGCGCCGAGAGACTCCCATGGGAGCCCGATTCTGGCGGCTCCGGCGAGCTGCTCGGAGAGCCAGCGCGCTGCCGCCTCCTGCCGCGGGCTTCGCTCATCGACCGCGAACAGCAGGAGATTGGCATCGACCAGCATTACTTCCAGTCGTCGCCCTCTGCGTAGGCGATCGCCTCGGCGACGTTGCTCACGTCGATCTTCATGCCCATGGGATATGTCTTCTGGACGAACTGCTTGCGCGGCTCCTTGACCGTCAGGCCCTTGCGCACGAGCTCGTTGACGACCTCGCTGATGCCCTTGTCCTCCTCGCGGCGGCGGTGGTGGATCGCGGCGGCGACATCGTCTTCCAAGGTGATGGTGGTGCGCATGCATTCCATGGTACACCCGGATGCGGTAGCGACAGCATCAAGGTGCGCGAGCGTATGCGATAGCGTACGCTCGTAATGGCCACCGCCACCGAGGAGCTCCACGCCACCGCCACCCTCGGCCCCCGCGTGCGCGCGCTGCGCGA
>JBBJOB010000116.1:0-6600 GCA_037721455.1 Solirubrobacteraceae bacterium
GGTCGACGTCACTGTCGCCCTCCGCTCCGCGCACGTTCGGACCTCCGGTCGACGTCACCCTACCCCGCCCTCACACCCAGCTCAGGCGGCAGCGCTCCCGGGCCGCGCGCGGCCACGGCGCCGCGCAGCAGCTCCTCGTACTGGTCGGTGACCGCCTCCCAGGAGTAGCGCCGGGCTCGCTCGCGGGCGCGCCCGCGCAGAGCCTCCACCGTGCCGGGGTCAGCGAGCAGGCGCTCGAGCTGGGCGACCAGCGAGGGCACGCCCTCCTCGCCCGAGAAGGTCACGCCGGCGTCGCCGACGGTCTCCACGTTGGGGGTGTGGTCGTTGACCAGGACGCAGTTGCCCGCGGCCATGGCCTCGAGGATCACCGGGTGCGTGCCGCCGACCTCGGTGGGCGCGCAGAACAGGTAGGCGTTGCGCTGCAGCTCCCAGTAGCCGGGCCCGAAGACGTAGCCGGGGAAGAGCACACGCGGGTCGCCGCGGCGGTGGACGGTGCGGATGTACTCGTCGGCGTAGGGCGCCCCGCCGACCACGACGAGCTTCATGTCGCGCGCCGCCGTTGCGGAGATGCGCGAGAAGGCCTCCACGAGGACGTGGGGGTTGTTCTCGGGCTCCAGACGGCCGACGAACAGGATGTAGCGACGGGGCTCCAGGCCCAGGCGCTCGAGCGTGCCCACCGGGGACTCGTGGGGATCCTCGACCCCGTAGGGCACCACGCCGATGCGCTGGCCGTAGCGCTGCTCGAAGACGTCGGCCACCGCGTGGGAGTCCGTCAGGGCGGTGTCCGCCCAGCGCGGGGCGTTGCGCTCGGCGAAGCGCAGGTAGGCCTTGGCGAAGGGCGGCCACTTCGAGCGGTCGCTGTCCAGCCCGTCCACGTTGATCACCGTGGGGATCCCCGCCCAGCGCGTCACCCGGCACATCGGCGCGTTGCCGGCGATGAAGAACAGCGCCACGTCGGGCTTGGTGGCCAGCGCCGCGTGCACCGAGGAGGCCAGGGTGTGGGCGAAGGTGTCCAGGTACTTGTTGCGCACCGTGGGCAGGTGGACCAGCCGCGCGCCCTTGTGCTCGCGCAGGCTGGGATCGACGACGTGCGGGCGGCAGTAGACGACTACCTCGTGGCCCCGCGCCGACAGGCGGCTGGCCAGCTGCTCCGCCGCCGTCTCGAACCCGCTGTAGGACGCCGGGATCCCCCGCGTGCCCAGGATGGCCACCTTCATGCCTTCATCCGACTCTGCGCTCCGTCCGTCGCCTGAGCGCCAGGGTATAGGCGCGCAGGTGGGCCCCGGCGCAACGGGCCCAGGAGAACTCGGCGGCGCGGCGGCGCCCGCGCAGGCGCAGGTCGGCGCGCACGCGCGCGTCGACGGCCAGCGTCTTGAGGTGGCCCGCGAGGTCGTCGGCCGCGTGGGGGCCGACGTAGAGCGCGGCGTCGTCGCAGACCTCGGCCACCGCGGCGCTGTGCACCGCCACGACGGGGGTGCCGGCGCTCATGGCCTCCAGCGGGGTGAGGCCGAAGCCCTCGTGCAGTGCGGGGTGGACGAGGGCGGCCGCGGCCGCGTACAGGCGCGCGAGGCGCTGCGCGTCGGGACGGTGCTCCACGGTGATGCCCGCGCCGGCGGCGGACGCCGAACCGGCCAGTACGAGCCCCAGCGCCGGCGAGCCCCCGTCGGCCTGGGTTGCCGCGCGATAGCGGGCGTAGCCGTCCAGCAGCAGCCCGAGGTTCTTGCGCGGCTCGTCGTCGCCGACGTAGAGAAAGTGGGCCGGGACGTCGGGCGGGCGCGTCGCGTCGGGTTCCTGGCCGGGGCCATGGCGGGCGACCACGACCCGCGCCGCGGAGATGGCCCAGCGCGCCACGACGTCGTCGCAGGTGGCCTGTGAAGGGGTGACCACGACATCCGCGCCGCGCGCGGCGGAGCGGTGGGCCTCGGCCGCCCAGCGGCGGAAGGCCGGGTCGAAGGCCCAGGGCAGCGCCTCGAAGGCCAGGTCGTGCACGGTGACCACCTGCGCCAGACTGCGGACGCGCGAACGGGCGGGCAACGGATGGTGGAGCACGTCGGCGCCCGCCTGCGCGGCCAGGCGGGGGAGCTCCTGCTGCGTCCACACCGTGTCGGCCAGGAGGTTGCGCAGGCTGCGCAGCCCGCCGCCCCCGGGCGGGCGCCGCCCAGTGTTGGCCAGCTCGACCACCTCGACGCCGAGGCGGCGTAGCGCGGGGACCAGGCGCTGCACGTACACGCCGGTGCCCGAGAACGGCCCACCCGCCCCCGTGCGCGCACAGGTGAGGTCAACCGCGACGCGCACGGGCCAGCAGGGTCGGGCCGTCGCGGGTGACGTGAACGTCGTCGAAGCCCAGGTCGCCCAGCAGCGCACGCAGCGCGCGGGCGGTGAAGAAGCGCAGGTGGTCGGCGCGCACGCTGAAGTGCTCCTCGAACGCGCGGTCGCTGAGGGCCAGGCGCAGGCGCAGGGCGCGCGGGTGGGCCGGCGTGGTGAGCAGGAGAAGCCCGTCGCGACGCAGTGAGCGATGCACCTCGGCCAGCCAGCCGGGCGTGTCGGCGACATGCTCGACGACCTCGCCGGCCCAGGTCGCGTCGAACTCGCCGTCGGTGGCGGGCAGCGCCCGGAGGGCGGACCACAGGCGCAGCTCGAGGCCGGGGTGGCGCGCCGCTGCGCGGCGCAGCGGCTCCCGGGCGACGTCGACGCCGACGGGGTGGGCGCCGACCCCGTGCAGCGCGGCGGCGAAGTCGCCCTCGCCGCAGCCCAGGTCGAGCACACGGTCGCCGGGCGCGACGTGGTCGAGCAGGAAGCGCCGGCGGCGCTCCAAGCGCTCGGGCGGCGCGCCGGGCGGCACGCCCTCCCACACGGCCTCGCGGTAGGGGTCGGTGGTCGCGGCCACGGGGGGAGGATGCCACGGGCGGTCGCGGTGGGGCCGTGGTCGCGCCGGCTCGGGGGCCGCGCGGGTCCGGTGCGAGTGCGCCGGCGCGCCGGTGTACCGATGCGCGGTGCGAGGATCCACGGCCATGTCCCCCCTGCCCGTCGTCGTGCCCGTGGGGCCGGGTTCCCGCGAGGAGGCCCGCGTGGCCGACCTGCTGGCCTCGCTGCACCACCACGAGCCCGACGCCGGGCCGGTGCTGTTGGTCGACGATGCGCCACAGCAACGGCGGGTCTGGCCCGAGTCGCAGCCCGGACTGGCGGTGGAGGTGCTGCCCAACCCGCGCAACGGACGGGGTGTGGGCACCTTCGGCGGGGTGTGCGCGGCGACGCTGCTGGGGCTGCGCTGGGCACGCTCCCGCGCGCCCGGCGAGCCCGTGCTGCGCCTGGACACCGATGCCCTGGTCATCGGAGCGTTCGCGCGCACCGTGCACGCCGCGGTGGCGGGCGATCCGAAGGCCGGCGTGCTGGGGGCCTGCCGGCGCACGCCCAACGGGCAGCTGCGCGACGTCCGCTCGTGGGCCGCCATGGTGCGCCGCCACGCAAGGCCGGTGTGGCTGTGGCGCGCGGCGCCCCACGTGCAGCGGGCGCTGGACGGGCGCAACGCCGCGGTGCGCCGGGAGGTGCGCGCCGGCCTGCGCGGCCGGGGCTACACGCCAGGTACGCACTGCATGGCGGCAGCGTGCGTCGTCACGCCGCGCATGGTGGCGGCCATGGCCGGCTCGGGGATGTTCGACGACCCGCTGCGCTGGATCGACGCCCGCATCGGCGATGACGTGATGCTCGGCCTCCAGGCGGCCGCACTGGGCTTCGAGCTGCGCGGCATGGTGGCCGACGGCGAGCCGTTCGGCCTGCGCCACATCGGCCTGGCCGACACGCCCCAGCGCCTGGTCGACCGCGGCTTCGCCTTCGTCCACAGCCTCAAGAACGATCCAGAGCACGACGAGGACGCGCTGCGCGCCTTCTTCGCGGCGCGGCGGGAGGCGCGGTGAGAGGGCCGCTCCATCTCCTCGGCGTGCAGACGGTTGGCCCTCCGGGGGGCGCCGAGATCACGTTCCTGCGCCTGGCGCGCAGGCTGGCCGACCGGGGCTGGGTGGTCGAGCTCGCAACCCCGCAGGCGGGCCCGCTGGACGACGCGGGCCTGGCCGTGCACCGCCTTGCCGTGGGCGGCCTGGCCCACGGCAGCGGAGCCGCGGCGGTGGCCAACTGGCCGCGCGCACGGGCGCTCGCGCGGCGGTTCGACGTCGTCTACCTCAACGGCACCGTCGCCGGCCGCCTGCTGCCCGCGCTGGTCGGCCGGCGCACCGTGCTGCACGCCCACGACATGGTCGAGCGCGTGCCGCCCCACTGGCGCCTGGCCTCGACCGTCCTGGTTCCCTCCAGCGCGGTCGCCGCGCGCATGCCCGCCCTCGGCGCGCACGTGGTCGGCTGTCCCGTCGAGCTCGATGTCGAGCCCTCCCCCGCACCCCCCTGGCCGCCCGGCGACGGCCCCGTGGTCGGCTTCGTGGGGCGCATCGAGCCCCGCAAGGGCCCCCTGGACCTCGTGCACGCCGCGCCCACCATCCGCACCGGGGCGCCCGGCGCGCGGATCGTGATCGTCGGCGACGACCCCTACGCCGCCGACCCCGCCTACCTCATGGCCGTGCGCCGCGGGGAGGGTGTGGAGCAGTATGGCTGGGCCACCGACGCACCCGCCCTGCTGGGCCATCTCGACGTCCTCGTCGCGCCCTCCCACGAGGAGCCCTTCGGCACGATCCTGGCCGAGGCCATGGCCGCCGGCACGCCCGTGGTGGCCACGCGCGTGGGCGGCCTGGCCGACACCGTCGACGACGGGCGCACGGGTCTGCTCGTCGAGCCCGGCCGGCCCGACCTCCTGGCCGCCGCCGTCCTCGAGGTCCTATCCCGCCGCGACGAGATGGGCGCCGCGGCTCGCGCCTGGGCACGGCGCTTCGGCGCCGACGCCTACGCCGACCGCGTGGAGCCGCTGCTGAGGCGCCTCGCGGCGCGAGGGTCGAACAATTGACCGCTCTGAGCGCGGTAGATGCTTCTAACACCCAGACTGACGGAACGTCAGGTATCTTGGCGCGCGTGCCCCGCGGGAGAATGATCGGGTCGTGAAGGTCGTCTTCGACGCGCGGCCGGGCGAGGACATCCGCGGCATCGGGCGCTACGTGCGCTGCCTGCTGCCGGCCCTGCGCGAGGCCGCGGGGCGCAGCGACATCAGCGCCGGCCACCGGCCCGGGCGCACGGCCGATCTCTTCCACGCCCCCTGGATCGACGGAGCGCTGCTGCGCGCGCCCTGCCCGCAGGTGGTGACGGTGCACGACGTGATCCCCCTCAAGCGCCGGTCGGAGTACCTGCGCACCGGCATGCGCTTCCGCCTGCGCTACCTGGCCGTCTCGCGCGCCCAGCGCGTCGTCGTGCCCACCCAGGCGGTCGCCGCCGACGTCGAGGAGCTGCTGGGGGTGGATGCGCAGCGCCTGGCCGTGGTGCCCGAGGCGCCGGCGGCCGCCTTCGTGCCGCGCAGTCCCGAGGCGGTTGCTTCCGTGCTAGCGCGCCACGGCCTGCCCGAGGACTACCTGCTGTGGGTCGGCGGCCTGCGCCACCCTGACCCGCGAAAGCGCGTCGCCGCCCTGGCCGCCGCGCCGCGCGAGCTGCCCCTCGTTCTCGTCGGGCGCACCGCCGCGTGGGCGCGGGAGCTGCCGGGCGTCATCCTCACCGGCGAGATCGACGACGAGGACCTTGCGGCGCTCTACACCGGCGCGCGCGCCCTGGTCTTCCCCTCTGACGACGAGGGCTTCGGCCTGCCACCGGTGGAGGCGCTGGCCTGCGGGACGCCGGTGGTGGCCAGCGACGTGCCGGTCCTGCGCGAGGTGCTCGGGGACCGCGCCACGTTCGTCGATGCCGCCGACGTGCCGGAGCTGGTGGCCGCCGCCCAGCGCGCAACCCGCCCCGCCCCGCCCCCGCCCGCCTGGAGCTGGGAGGACGCCGCGCTGGCCACCTGGCGCGTCTACGAGGAGGCGCTGGCCACCTCCGGCGAGCCGATCCGCAGCCCGCGCCGGCGGACCGCCCCCGCCGCCGGCTGAGCCACCACCCGCCGCGTCGCCGTGACGAGCCCCGGGCTGTCCAGCGAGCTCTACGACCGCGACTACTTCCTCTCGGAGTACTGCGAGGGGTGGGAGCGCTTCCGCGCCGATCGCGGTCTCTCGCCGCTCAAGACCCGGGAGCTCGAGCTGCTCGACGTCGCGCCCGGCCAACACGTGCTCGACGCGGGCTGCGGTCGCGGCGAGGTGCTGCTGGCCTGCGCCGGGCGCGGCGCGGCAGTGGCGGGCATCGACTACGCCGACGCGGCGGTGGGGCTCAGCCGCGAGACGCTGGCCGAGGTGGAGGGCGCCGACGTGCGCCACGGCGACCTCACCGCGCTGCCCTGGCCGCCGGGGACCTTCGACCGCGCTCTGTTGGGCGACGTCATCGAGCACCTCACGCCCCGGCAGGCCGCGACCGCCCTGCTCGAGCTGCGCCGGGTGCTGCGTCCCGGCGGGCGCCTGGTCGTCCACACGGCGCCCAACCGCGCCTTCCTGGCCTTGGGTTGGCCGGTGGCGCGAGTGGCGCTGAAGCTCACGGGTGGCGGGGCGACGGTGGAGCAGGTCGACTGGTGGATCGCCGAGTCCAAGCGCT
>JBBJOB010000117.1:0-6579 GCA_037721455.1 Solirubrobacteraceae bacterium
ACGGCCGGCGCCGGGAGACTGGGCGCCAGCGCGCGCACCGCGTGGCGGCCCAGGTGGAAGCCGGCGAACAGGCGCCCGAGGTAGAGGCCGCGCACGGTCAGGCCCGCAGCGGTCATGACGAGCAGGCCGAGGGCGAAGCCGGGCAGGCCCAGCGCGAGGGTCAGGGGCACGCCGGCGGCGAGGAACACCGCCGCGCTGACCACCCCGTTGACGGCCAGCGGGCGGGTGTCGCCCCGCGCGCGCATGTAGGCGGTCCAGTTGAAGCCCAGGTGCCCGACCGCCGCGATGGCTCCGAAGGCCTGGATCAGGATGGTTGCCTGCTCCCAGCGCTCGCCGAGCACGAGGCGCACGAGGTCGGGCGCGAAGAGGGCGAGCCCCAGGCCGAAGGGCATCGCCCACATCAGCGCCAGGCGGTTGGACTTCACGAAGGTCTCGAACAGCAGCTCGGTGCGGTCGGCCACCGCGCACACGGCCGGATAGAGCGTCTGGGTGATGATCGCGTCGAGGCGGTCGGTGAGCTGGGAGATCGAGGCGGCCAGAGCGATCGCGCCGACGCCGGCCAGGCCGGTGGCGAGCTCGCCGACGAGGATCGAGGCCTGCATGAGCACGATGACGCTGAGGCCGGCCACCACGAGGGGTCCCGAGAAGCTCACGTACTCCCTTGCCGTTCCGCGGTCGTAGGTCCAGCGCAGGCGGTACGGGCAGCTCAGCAGCGCCGCCGCGGCGGCCGCCCAGCTCCCCGCCACGAGCCCGATCACCAGCGACCAGTAGCCGGCCCCCAGCGCGGCGAGGGCGACGGTGACGACCAGGGCGGTCAGCGGGTCGACGGCCTGCAGCAGCCGCTGGCGGCCGAAGCGCATCTGGCGGTACAGGATCCACAGCGGCGACTGCAGGGTGAGCGCGGGGAGGACGGCCAGCGACACGAGTCCCGGAGCCAGCAGCTCCGATTGTCCGTACACCAGCACGAGCACGGGCACGGCCGCGGCCATGAGGATCAGCAGAGCGGCGTTGAAGATGCACTCCAGCGTGAAGGCCCGCTGGAAGGCCAGCTCCTGGTCGTCCTCGTCCTGCTGGATGTACTTGTCGCTGATCCCCACCTGCTTGAGCAGCGCCAGCGACCCCAGGCTCACGGCCAGAATCCCCCAGATGCCGAACTGCTCGGGGGTCAGGAAGGCCGCGACCGCGAAGCCCTTGACGAAGCCGCTGGCCGTCACCGCGCCCAGGAAGGCGCCGTTGATCAGGGTCCCGCGGGCGGCGTGCTCGCGCAGCGTGCGCCCGCCGAGATGGTCGAGGCGCCCGGTCACCGGCCCGGCCGCACGGCGTGGGCCCACAGGTCGGCGCGACCCAGGCGCGCCGTGGGGCGGTGGGCGGCCAGACGGTGCAGCCAGGTCCGCGCCGCCGGCTCGGGCAGGAAGGCGTCGTAGACCTGGTGGCCCAGCGTCACGCGGACGTCGGCGAACCCGGCGGCACGCAGGGAGCGCCGCAGAGAGCCCAGCGACTGCTCGTTGACGTGCATCCGCCGCTCGAGGTCGTTGCGCGGGTCGGCCGGCCAGTCCCACCCGCGCACCGTCCGGTAGGTCACCGTGGCCCGCGCCGCCCGACGCGCAGCGCCTCCACCAGCAGCTCGCCGCGCCCGCAGCCCACATCGACCAGCACATCGCCGGGGCGCAGGGCGCTGCGGCGCGCGTAGAGCGCGTCCGCGCCGGCGCCCCCGGTCGCGCTCCACGCCCGCGCGCCCATGCACGACTCGCGATAGTAGGCCTTGGTGTAGGCCTCGGGCGGGACCAGCGGCGCGGGCAGCTCGGCCATGTCGGTTGGCAGGCTGACAGAACGGAGAGGGTGCCCCCGCCGCTGACCCCGCGCGAGCTCGTCCGCCGGCGACCGCGGCGGATCGCCGCCGAGCCGGCGTGGCGCTGGACGTACGCGCTGCCGACGTAGACGAGGTCGAACGTCCCCATCTGCCCGGGGTCGAGGTCGTAGACCCTGCGCTCCTCTCGGCGCACGGCTGACCCCAGCGCCCCGGCGGCCAGCTCGAAGCCCGCGCCCCGCACTTGCGCTGTCCGTGGCCTCGATAGCTTCTGGGCCTTCGAGCTCGAGCACGCCCAGCGCCAGCTCGAGCGTGTGGTACCACTGCTCGTGGGCGGCGACCCGGCGGGCGAGGTCCTCCATATTGGCGACGCTAACGGCTCGCCCGGCCGTGAGCGGGCCGCGCGCCGGGTACCCTCCCCCGCCATGCGCATCTCCCTCGCCGCCGACGAGCGCACCGGGGTGGCCGACGCGGTCGCCGGCGAGCTGCGCGCGCGGGGTCACGACGTGACGTTGCACGGGGCGCTGGCCGAGGGCGAGCGCGCGGACTGGGCGTGGAGCTGCGAGGCGGCGGCCCGCGACGTGTCCGACGGGCGCGCCGACCAGGCGGTGGTGTGCTGCTGGACGGGCACGGGCGCGTCGATCGCGGCCAACAAGGTGGCCGGCGTGCGCGCCGCGCTGTGCGGCGATTCCCAGACGGCGCAGGGCGCGCGGCGGTGGAACGACGCCAACGTGCTCGCGCTGTCGCTGCGCACGACCTCGCAGGCGCGCCTGGAGGAGATCCTCGACGCCTGGTTCGCCGGCGCGCCGAGCGAGGACGTCGACGACGTGGCCAACGTGGAGCGGGTGGGTGCAATCGAGGGGCGAACCTAGCCGCCGGTCCGGCAGACCGCGACGAGGTCCAGCGCCGCGTCGAGCGGCGCTTCGGCGACGTGGAAGTCGCCGGGCTCGATCGCCGCGGCGGCAGGGTCCTCGACCGCGCGGGTGCGTCGGAGCGCGGCGTCGTAGAGGCGCTGGCGGGCGCGACGGGGAACGGCGCGGCGCAGCCGGAGGGGGTCGAGCGCCAGGGCGCGCTCCATGGTCCGCCGCTCGCGCGCGACGAGCGCGAGGTAGCGCGGGCTGCCGAAGAGGCCGCGGACCTCGACGTGGGCGAACGTTCGGGACAGCAGCGCGTGGAGCTGGTCGGCGTCCCACTCCACGTGGTGGTAGGGGTCGATGACCTCGTCGGGGCGCCCGAAGGTCAGGCGGTTGGGCGTCACGTAGAGGGCGGTCCCGCCCCGACGCAGCACGCGGGCGGCCTCGGCCAGCGCGCGGTGGGGGTCGGGCACGTGCTCGATGGAGTGCACGGCGAGAACCGAGGCGAAGGCGGCGGAGGGGAAGGGCAGGGCGCGCATGTCGGCCACGACGGTGGGCCGGGCCTGGCCGGCGAGGGCGTCGGGGTTGAGGTCGATCCCGGTGGTCGGTCGCGGCGCCAGCGGCGCGAAGGAGTGGCCGACCCCGGCGCCCACGTCGAGGACCGGCCCGTCGGGCAGCACCCGCGCGGCCTCCCGGTAGGCCGCCACGTGGCGCTGGAAGGTCGGGTTGAAGCCCCCGCAGGCGCTCGACACCCGCTCGCCGGTGGTGCTCACCGCTGGAAGCGCCGGGTGCGCCACAGGCCGTTGCGGTGGGCGACGAGGCGGGCGAGCACGCCGAGCGTCTTGAGCCCGTAAACGATGGAGGCGCCCAGGCCGATGGAGGAGGCCTCCGCCATGTAGATGGTGCGGGCGGGCACCTCGGTGATGCGAAAGCCCTGGTGCACGGCCTGCATCAGTACCTCGGAGTCGAACACGAAGTCCAGCGAGTTGCGCAGGAAGGGGATGCCCATGAGGACGTCGCGGGAGTAGGCGCGGTAGCCGGTGTGCAGCTCGGAGAGGTCGGTGCCCAGGAACCGGTTCTCGATCGCGGTCAGGAAGCGGTTGGCCACGAGCTTGTACAGGGGCATGCCGCCGGCCCGGGCGTTGCGCATGTCGGTCAGGCGCGAGCCCAGCACGAGGTCGGCCCGCCCGGTGAGGATCGGCTCCACCATGCGCGGGATGAGTGTCGGCTCGTACTGACCGTCGGGGTGGAGCATGACCACGATGTCGGCTTCGCGCTGCAGGGCCTCGAGGTAGCAGGTCTTCTGGTTGCCGCCGTAGCCGACGTTGTGCGGATGCCAGATGAGGTGCAAGGGCAGCCTGCGGGCCAGGCTGACCGTCTCGTCGGTCGACCAGTCGTCGACGAGGACGATCTCGTCGACCCACGCCCGGGGGATCGCGGCGACGGTGCGCTCCAGGGTGCGCGCGGCGTTGCGCGCGGGCATCACCACCACGATGCGCTTGCCCTCGCGCAGGCTCAGGTCAGGTTGGGGAGCCGGCGGGACGGGGGTGAGCACGGCGGCGGTCTGCGGGTCAGTCACGACGGGCCTCCAGGTAGATCGAGCCGCCGCGCCCGGCCGCGGCCTCGAGGCCCGCGGCGGCTACGGCGAGCGGCGTGAGCGCGCCCGCCGCGGCGAGGGTGGCGGCGCGCCGGCCGGGCGACTGCCGGGCCTCGCGCGCCCCGGGGCGGCGCACCGCGTCGTAGAGGTCGCTGGCGCCGGGTAGGGTACCGACAAGCCCGTGCAGCCACCCGAAGGCCGCCTGGCCTCCGCGCAGATGGCTGACGCGCTCGACGCGCAGGCCCGCGGAGCGGACGCGAGCGCACAGCGCCGCGGCCGGCACGTGGACGAGGTGGCGGGGCGGGTCGAGAGCCAGCCAGCGGTCGCCGAACACGCGCGCCTGCACGCTGTTCGCGTTGGGCATGGCCACCACCAGCAGGCCGCGGGGCGCCAGGCGCGCGGCGGCCGCGTCCAGCGCCGCCCCCGGGGCGGGCAGATGCTCCAGGCTGTGCCACGCCACGATCGCCGCCCAGCCCACCTCCAGGTCCCCGACGTCGGCCTCGATGACGCGCGGAGGGATGGCCGCGCAGCGCGCGGCGTCCGCGGCGCGCCCCTCGTCGGCCCCCAACTCGAGGCCCAGGCCGGCCCGTCCGTGCGAGGCGAGCGCACGCAGAAGCGCGCCGTCCCCGCAGCCGATGTCCAGGACGGGGCCCGGCGGGGCGAGCGCGTCGATCCTGCGGGCCAGGTGGCCGCGGGTGCGGCGCAGGACCGCGTCGCCGGGGCCCGCGAAGCGGCCTCCCTGGGGGCGATAGGCGCCCGCGTGGGCTTCGTCGAGCTCGCGCCGGCTGGGCCACGGGGTCGTCGTGGCCACGCCGCACGCGCGACAGACGGTGCGTCCGGGCAGGCGCCTCGCGTCCGCGCCGAGAGTCGCGGCGCACCACGCGCAGCGAGGCGGGGCAGTGAGCGCGGCGGAGCTCACGGCGCCGCTCCGTCGCGCGCCGCGGCGAGGACCCTGGCTAGCCCCCGCGCGCCCAGCCCGCCGGCGATCCGCAGCCCCGCCGCTCCCAGCGCTGCGACCGACAGCCCGAGCAGCACGTGTTGCCCGAGGACCTGCGCCACGGCGGGCATGGTAGGCGCGGGCCCCGCGACAGTGCGCCGTCGTGGCGTCTACCCTGCCGCCGCGTGGACGGCATCGACACGGTCGCGATCCTCTGCGGCGGGCGTGGTACCCGGCTGCAGGAGCACACCCACGCCATCCCCAAGCCACTGGTGGAGATCGGCGGCCGTCCGATCGTCTGGCACGTCATCCGGCTCTACGCGGCGGCCGGGCTGCGGCGCTTCCTGCTGTTGACGGGCTACCGCGGCGAGCTGATCGAGGCGTTCGCCCGCGACTGTGAGTGGCCGGCGGGGGTGCGCGTCGAGTGCATACCCACCGGGGAGGACACGCCGACCGGCGGACGCATCAAGAAGGCGGAGGGCCTCATCGGCGGCACGGCCTTCTGCGCCACCTACGCCGACGGCGTGGCCGACGTCGACCTGGGGGAGCTGGTGGCCTTCCACCGCGCCCACGGCGCGCTGGCCACCATGACCGTCGTGCGTCCCGAGCTGCAGTTCGGCGTCGTCGAGCTGGGTGGTGACCAGATAGTCGTTTCGGGCTTCCACGAGAAGCCGCGGTCCGAGCACTGGATCAACGGCGGCTTCTTCTGCTTCGAGCCCGGCGCCCTGGACTACCTCAGCGAATCTAGCGTGCTCGAGCGCGAGCCGCTGGAGGGCCTGGCCGACGACCGCCAGCTCCGCGCGTTCCGCCACACGGGGTTCTGGGAGTGCATGGACACCTACAAGGACGCGGTCGCGCTCAACGACCTGTGGGCGGGGGGGCGGCCGCCCTGGAAGACCTGGACTTGACCGACCTGGGCCGGCTGTGCTGAGCGCGAGCCGCGAGCACGTGGAGGCCCTGCCCGCGGACGCGAGCGTGCTCGACGTCGGCGGCTGGGCGGCGCCGCTGGGCCGCGCCGACTGGGTGCTCGATCTGATGGGGTGGGATACCCGTGGCCTGTACGGGAAGGTCGATCCCGCGGCCGAGCGCTTCAGCGCCGCCACCTGGGTGCAGCGCGACATCTGCGCTCGCGAGCCGTGGCCGTTCGCCGACGGCGCCTTCGACTTCGTGGTCTGCTCGCACACGCTGGAGGACGTACGCGACCCCATCTGGGTGTGCTCCGAGCTGTCCCGCGTCGCCCGCGCAGGCTACGTTGAGGTGCCCTCGCGGCAGGTAGAGCAGAGCTTCGGCGTGCAGGGCGACTGGGTGGGCTGGGGCCACCACCACTGGCTCATCGACGTGGCCGACGGCGGCTTGGAGTTCGTCTTCAAGCCCCACATCCTCG
>JBBJOB010000118.1:0-6504 GCA_037721455.1 Solirubrobacteraceae bacterium
GGACGCGATCGTCGCGGGCCGGCCCAGAAGGAAGTCGGTCAGCGTGGAGGCATCGACGACGATCACCGGCGATCGCGGTCGTCACGTACGAGGGCTGCAGTGCCGAGCGAAGGAGCGGAGCCGTGCCTGATGGCCGTATCCGCCTCCCCTCAGAACCCCCGACGCTCGCGGGCGCGAGCCATGGTCGGGTCGGGCCCGCCGGCATGGCGGCTCTCGAGGTAGCTGTGGTACAGCCACAGGACCACGAGAGCGGCGACGGCCAGGGTGAGCCAGAGCACGTCGGTGGCGGAGAACGCGCCGAGCGCGAGGAAGAAGACGTAGCAGGCGATCACGCCCAGGGCGGCGACCCAGAAGACGTTGCGCAGGACAGCCATTGAGCAGCTCCTCTTGTCTGACGTCGCCTTCCGGTCGGCCGGTTCCGGTGACCGGCGGCGTAACCGAGCTCAATCGTAAACGCCTACTCGCGCACGATCAAGTACACGCCCGCCGCCAGCAGCACGACGCCGACGAGGCGGCCGAGCGTGACCGCCTGGCGCTCGACGCCCAGCAGGCCGAAGTGGTCGATGACGACCGACGCGCTGAGCTGGCCCGCGATCGTCGCCGCCACCACGGCGCCCGCTCCCAGCGCACGGACGGTGACCAGCACCGTGGTCACGTAGGCCGCCCCCAGCAGGCCTCCGGTGAGGTAGTACCACGGCAGGCCGCGGGCCTCGGGAAGCTGGCCATAGCCCCCACGGGCCAGCCCGGCGATGGCCGCCAGCAGCACCGTTCCGATGGCGAAGGACAGGAACGCGGCCTGGAAGGAGCCCACGCGCTGGCCCAGCGTCGCGTTGATGGGCGCCTGCAGCGCGATGAGGCCGCCGACCACCGCGGTCAGCGCGACTGCGGCGCCACGGTCCACCTACTTGGCCTCCAGCCATGTCCGCCCGACGCCGATGTCCACGGCCAGCGGCGGTTCGCGGTCGCCCCAGACCTCGATCATGGCCCGCTCGATGGCGGGGCGGGCGGCCTCGACGGCGTCGGGCTGGCCCTCGAAGAGGATCTCGTCGTGGACGGTGAGCACAAGACGCACGCCGCTGTCGCGCAACGCGCGGTCACAGGACACCAGGGCCAGCTTCATGATGTCGGCGGCCGTGCCCTGGATGACGGTGTTGACGGCCAGGCGCTCACCGAGCTTGCGCACCTGCCAGTTGCGCGCGCGCAGCTCGGGGATCTGGCGCCGGCGGCCCCACAGGGTCTTGACGTGACCCTCCTCCCCGGCGCGCTCGATCGTGGCCTCCATGAACGCCCTGACCGCGTCGAAGCGCTCGAGATAGGTGTCGATGAAGCCCTTGGCCTCCTCGCGCGGGATGTTGAGGCGGTCGGCCAGGCCGAAGTCGCTGAGGCCGTAGACGATCCCGTAGTTGACCATCTTGGCCTTGGAGCGGTCCATCGGCGTGAGGTCCTCGGGGGCCTTGTCGAAGACGGTGGAGGCGGTGGCGGTGTGGACGTCCTCCCCACGCTCGAAGACCTCCTTGAGCACCGGCTCGTCGGCGATGTGGGCCAGCACGCGCAGCTCGACCTGGGAGTAGTCCGCGCTGAGCAGGACGCACCCCTCGGCGGCCTCGAAGCAGCCGCGGATCTCGCGGCCCAGCTCGGTACGGATGGGGACGTTCTGCATGTTGGGGTCGGTCGAGGCCAGGCGCCCGGTGGTCGCGACGGCCTGCAGGAAGGTCGTGTGGATGCGCCCCTGGGGGTCGCAGAGCTGGGGCAGCACGTCGAAGTAGGTCTTGATGAGCTGGTTGAGCTCGCGCCAGCGCTCGACCTTGGGGATGATCGGATGCTCGTCGCGGATGGACTGCAGCACCCGCGCGTCGGTGGAGAAGCCCGTCTTGCCCCGGCGCTTCCTGGACAGCCCGAGCTTGACGAAGAGGATCTCCCCGAGCTGTTGGGGAGAACCGATGACGAACTCGTCGCCGGCCAGCTCCCAGACCTCCCGCTCGAGGCCGTGGATCTCGTCGCGCACGCGGTTGGCGATGTGGCGCAGGCGCTCGGTGTCCAGGCGCACGCCGGCGCGCTCCATCCCGCGCAGGACGTGCACCAGCGGCAGCTCGATCTCGTGCAGCAGCGCGGTGAGCCCGCGCTCGTCGAGCTGCTCGCGCTGCCACGCGGCCAGGCCGCCGATGAGCAGCGCGTCGCGCGCGGCGGGGTCCTCGATGGTGGTGGCCAGCCCGCGCTCCTGAGCTAGCTCGGCCAGCGGATAGCCGCGGCGGGCGGGCTCGAGCAGGTAGGCGGCCAGGAGGGTGTCGTGGGCCACGCGGGGCGGGACGTCGTCCAGCGCCTTGACGTCGTGACCGACGACCGCGCGGTCGCTCAGGGCGCGCGACAGGTCGACCGGCGCCTCGCAGGGCCCGGCCAGCACCTCGCGAGCGCCGGCGCCGGCGCTCGTGCCACCCTGTGGGCCCGCGTTGCCGCCGGCGGTGACGCCGAAGCGCCAGGTGGCGTCCTCGGAGAACAGCGCCCCCTCCTCGACCTGCGGGGCGGCCAGTGCCACGGTCAGCTCCTCGCCGCGCAGCGCAGCGACGTCGGCGACCCCTCCCTCTCGCACGTGCGCGGCCAGCGTCGTCGCCGCCTCGGGCGCGGGCGCCGCGTCGTCCTCGCCCAGCAGCTCCTCCAGGCGGCGCAGCGGGTCGCGCAGCTCGAACTCGCGGAAGACCTCGCGCAGGCGCGAGCGGTCGGGCGCGCGGGCGACCTCCTCCCGAGGGTCGACGTCCACGGGCACCCGGCGGTCGATGGTGGCCAGGCGCTTGGAGATCCGCGCGTTCTCGGCGTGGTTGACGAGGTTCTCCTTGCGCTTGGCGCCGGTGATCTCGTCCACCGCGCCCAGCACGCCCTCCAGGTCGCCGAAGCGCTGCAGGAGCTGGGAGGCCGTCTTGTCGCCGATCCCGGGGACCCCGGGGATGTTGTCGCTGGTGTCCCCCTTGAGCCCGTAGAAGTCGGGGACCAGCTCGGGTGGTATCCCGTAGCGCTCGCGCACCGCCTCGTGGTCGTAGAGCTTGGTCTCCGTGATGCCCCGCGCGGTGGCCATCACCTTCACGAGTCCCTCGGGGTCGATGAGCTGGAAGGCGTCGCGGTCGCCGGTGACGATCACCGTCGGCGTCGGCGGGTCCGTGTTGCGGGCCAGCTCGGCGATCGACGCGATCACGTCGTCGGCCTCGTAGCCGTCGACCTTCACGTTGCGGTAGCCGAAGGCGTCGACCAGCGGCTCGAGCTGCGGCCACTGCTCCTTGAGCAGGTCCGGCCGGCTGGTGCGCTGGGCCTTGTAGTCGGCGTAGACCTCCTTGCGTCCGCTCAGCCCCGCGTCCCACACCACGATCGTCGGGCGCTGCCCGTGCTCAGTGAGGATCTTCACCAGCATCGAGGCGAACCCGAAGATCGCGTTGGTCGGGAACCCCGTCGACGTCGCGATCGACTCGGGCAGCGCGAAGAACGCCCGGTAGGCCAGCGAGTTGCCGTCGATGAGGTAGAGGGCGTCGTCGTCGCTCACGGCGGAGCGCACCCTACTCGCGGCCGGGAAGTGGCTCTTGCGGCACAGAGTCGTCACAGAAGCGTGGTGTTTCGTGACGCCTATCGCGCCACGATCGGGAGTATGCGGCGCCCTCGTTCAGATGATCGGTCGATTCGCCCGGCGTGAGACCGGGCGATCGTCGTGTCCGGAGTCCGCGTGGCCTACAGCCGAGGGCGGCGCGCCGCACGCTGCGCCCGCGATCGCCGGACTTCAGACGATCTGTGGCACCGCCTGCGCAGTGAGCAGACCGCCCGCTCCTATGATCACCAGCGCCGACAGCGCGGGCAGGGCGGCGACGACACGGCCGGGGACCCGCAGCCGGCCGCCGACTCCGCGCGCCGAGACGACCAGCACGCCCAGGACGATGAGCGTGGTCGCCAGGCCGATGCTGAAGGCGACGATGAGCAGCATGCCCAGAGCCACCTGCTGCTGGGCGACGGCCGCCAGGAGCACGACCAGCGCCGAGGGGCACGGGATCAGCCCCGCCGCGGTGCCCATCCCCAGCACGCCCTTCCAGCTCAGCTCGTCGGGCATGTGGTGATGGTGGCCGCGCTCATGGGCATGGCCGCGCTCATGGGCATGGCCGTCCTGATGGTGATGGTGGCCGTGGTCGTGGTGGCCGTGTTGACTGTGAGGCCCATGGTGATCAGGCCCGTGACCGTGGGCCGCATGCCCGCGCGCCCGCCGCGCCCCGCGCACCCGCGAAAGCAACACGCCGGCGCCGATGATCACGACCATGAGGCCCGAGACGAGGGTCAGCCACGGGTACAGCTCCTCGGGGAGCACGTACTGCGACGCCAGCAGGGTCACCAGGCCCAGCGCGAACACGCCGACGGTGTGGGTCGCGGTGACGACGACCCCCAACGCCAGTGCATGGCGCGCCGTCCCGCGCGTGCCGACCAGGTAGGCCGCGACCATCGCCTTGCCATGGCCCGGCGACAGCGCGTGCAGCGCCCCCCACGCCAGCGCGGCGAGCAGCAGGAACACCAGCGCGCCCTCGCCCGCGGCTGCCTGGGCGAACACGCCCGCGAACCCCCCGCCCGCGCCGTCGGCCTCGGTGCGCTGGGCGGGCTCCCCGGGTGCAGGTGGAGCGACGAGCGTCCCGCCGCCCGGCTCGACGGTGAAGCTCGCCAACCGCTGATCTGGCGGGCGGCTCAGGGTCTCCTGGGGGTAGGTGCGCAGCCCGTCGGTGGGGTCGCCCGAGGGGACGTCGGTGCGCACGGCGGTTCCCTCGCCGGCCAGCGGGACGACGGCCCGCCAGCCCTGACGGTCCGGGAAGGACTGCAGCCCCAGCTCCACCCGGCTCGGGCCGTCGACGGGCGCTCGCAGGGTCAGCTCGACCCGTGTGGTCTTCAACCCGCCCTGGCCGGGCAGGAACGCGATGCGCGGCGAGGCCACCTCGCGCAGCGCGACCTCCCGGCCGTCCACGACGAGGGTAAGCCCTCGGCGCCCCTCCTCGCGCACCTGTCCCAGAAGCTGCTCGGCACTCAGCCGGCGATCCTGAAAGGTCGGGATCTCCGCCTTGTCGATCACCCAGCGCACGTCCACGCGGCCGTCGGAGATCGCGACCTGCGCCTGCTGGTTGACCGTGAAGTTCCCCAGGGGGTGGGCCTGCGCCACGGCCGGAAGCGCCAGTGCAAGCAGCGTGGCCACGCATAGCGCCCAGCGCCTCATCGCAGCTCCTCGAGGGCCCTGCGCGCCTTGGGGGCGCGCATCGGCGAGAAGTCGGGGTTGCGCTCCAGCGCGGCCTCGAGGAAGGAGATCGCCTCGTCGCGCTCGCCGGCCGCGCGCGCCGCCATGCCGGCGTGGTACCGCGCGGTGGGCTCCTGCCAGCCCAGCTTCAAGGAGCGCCGCGCCCAACTCAGACCGTCGTCGGCTCGACCGGCGCGCGTCAGCGCCCACCCCAGTGCGTCGGCGGAGCGCACGCTGGGCGCTGCGTCCCATGCCTGTCGGGCAAGGCGCACAGCGCGGGCGGGGCTGCCGTGGTCGGCCTCGAAGAGTGCCAGCTCGAGATCGGTGTTCTGACCTTGAGCGGCGAGCAGGCGGCGCTGCACGTCGACGAGGGCGAAGGTCTCGCGCGCGCTCGCCGTGCGCCCGGCGGCCAGTTCGGCCTCGCCCAGGGCGATGGTGTACTGGGGCAGCGGGAGGCGCTCACCGACCTGCCGGTAGGTGGCGATCGCCTCGTCCAGGCGCCCCGATGCGGCATCCAGCTCGGCGAGGCCGACGTCCGCCGGCGCGTAGCGGGGGACCTGCGTCAGCGCCGTCTCGTAGGCGCGCCGGGCGGCATCGGTCCTGCCGCGGGTTGCCTCGAGATCGCCGAGCAGCGTCTGCACGTAGGCGACGTTCTCGGGCACCTGGCCACCGGCCGAGACGGCCAGTTCCATCGCCTCGATCGCGCCCTCGAGGTCGCCGTGCAGCTCGCGGAAGTACGAGACGCGCGCGTAGGAGGCCAGGTTGGGGCGCAGGTCGATCATCTCCTGCAGCGATCGGCCCGCCGCCTCGTAGTCGCCGAGCTCGACCTGTGCGTCGACGAGCACGGCGTACGGCCGTGCGAGCCCGGGAGCGAGGCGGTGAGCCGACTCCCCGTGGCGCAGCGCGCCGCGGAAGTCGTGCCGGGCAAGGGCCAGCGTCCCCATCCCGATCGTCGCGTCGACGTTTCGCGGGTCGCGCCCCAGCGCGCGACGGAACAGGGCCTCCGCCCGCTCGTAGGACCCGGGATCGGCGGTCTCGCGAGCCCGCTGCAGCTCGGCGTCTCCGCGCTGAGCCAGGCTCGTCGCGCCGTCGCTCGCGCGCTGCGGCGCGGGCTGCGCCGCCGCGCCGTTGAGCGCCGTGAAGGCGCCCAACGCCGCGACGAACACCACGGCCGGCAGGGCGAGAAAGCGCCCGCTCGCCAGGCGACGACCCACTAGTTGGTCGTCCCCGGGACGGCGGCCACTAGGGAACCTGGGGCCCGATCG
>JBBJOB010000119.1:0-6421 GCA_037721455.1 Solirubrobacteraceae bacterium
ATGCGCGACGAGGGCGCGATCTTCGGCGGCGAGGTCTCGGGCCACTACTACTTCCGCGACTTCTACAACGCGGACTCGGGCACGGTGCCCGCCCTGCTCATCCTCGAGAAGCTCTCGGTGGAGGGCAAGACCCTCAGCGAGGTGCTGGAGCCCTACCACGCGCGCTACTTCATCTCGGGCGAGATCAACTCCGAGGTCGACGACGCGCCGGCCCGGATGGCCGAGCTCGAGGAGCGCCACGCCGACGGGCGCATCTCCCACGTCGACGGCCTCTCGGTCGACTACGACGACTGGCACTTCAACGTGCGCCCGTCCAACACCGAGCCGCTGCTGCGCCTCACGCTCGAGTCCCTCGTCTCCCGCGAGGACATGGAGCGCCGCCGCGACGAGCTGCTCGCGGTCATCCGCGGTTAGCTCGGCCGGTGGCGGCGACCCCACCCACCGCGCAGACCCAGGCGCTCCTGGACCGCGCCGCCCGGGCGGGCGTGCATCGGCTGGCGATACCCACGCCCTTCGCGGTGGGGCGGGTGAACTGCTGGCTCATCGAGGACGAGCCGCTCACGCTCCTGGATGCCGGCCCCAACTCCGGAAAGGCGCTGGACGCCCTGGAGCGCGCGCTGGGCGAACACGGGCGCCGCGTCGAGGACCTGCAGCGCATCGTGGTCTCCCACCAGCACATGGACCACGAGGGGCTGGTCGAGATCCTCGCCCGTCGCTCGGGCGCCGAGGTGTGCGCAATCGCGCCGCTCGCGCCGTGGCTGGCGCGCTTCGGTGAGGAGATGGAGGCCGACGACGTCTTCGGCGAGCAGATGATGCTGCGCCACGGCCTTCCCCGCGAGGTGGTCCGCGTGCTGCGCGCTGTGTCCGCCGCCTTTCGCGGCTGGGGCGCGCCCGCCACGGTCACCAGCGAGTTGCACCACGGCGGGACGCTGGACTTCGCCGCGCGCACCCTGCGCGTGTGGCATCGGCCCGGCCACTCGCCCACCGACACGGTGCTGCACGACGACGAGGCCGGCCTGCTGCTGGCCGCCGACCACCTCATCCACCACATCTCCTCCAACCCGCTGATGACCCGGCCGCGCGACGGCGGCGCCCGGCCGCGCGCGCTGATGATCTACCTGGAGTCGATGGCGGCCACGCGCGCGATGGAGGGCGTCGAGGTGGTGCTGCCCGGCCACGGGGAGCCGTTCACCGACCCCGCCGGCCTCCTGGACGAGCGGGTGCGCATGCACGAGCGCCGCGCTGCCAAGATCGCCGGGCTGATCCGCCACGAGCCCCGCACCGCCTACGAGCTGGGCCAGGCGCTGTGGGGCAACGTCGCCGTGACCCAGGCCTACCTCTGCCTCAGCGAGGTGCTCGGGCACGTCGACCTGCTGCTGGACCGCGGCGAGGTCGTGGAGGAGGATGCCGGCGAGGGCGTCGTGCGCTTCAGCGCCGTGTGAGCAGGCGGGCGCGGGAGCGTGCCCGCCCCAGGGGCCCGGTGGGCGGGCGGGTGTCGTAGAGGACGAGGTGCGAGCGGCCGTGCAGGCGGCGGTGGACCCGCAGCCGCCGCGCGGCGGCGCGGCGCAGCAGGTCGCCCACGGGCAGCGGGTGGTGCAGCGCCGTCTCCCCGGGCACGGGCTCGAGGAAGTTCACCAGCACATTGCGCGCACGGGCCTCGAGATCGTCGAGGAAGGGGTAGGGGTCGGGCACGTGCTCGATGACGTCGAAGGCGTAGGCGACATCGAAGCCGCCGCCCAGCGTGCCGGCGTCGAGGTCGTGGAGCGGCGCTGCCAGCCCCCGGTGGGCCAGGCGCCAGCGCAGGTAGTCCGTCGAGGGGTTGGCGAAGTCGGCGAAGGTGACGTCGTAGCCGGCCTCCAGCAGAGCCAGGCCGTCCGAGCCGATCCCGCAGCCGAGGTCCAGCACCCGGGCGGGTGGAGGGATCCGGCGGGCGAGCAGCGCGAGGTAGGGCGCCTTGGTCTGCGACATGGCGAAGACCGTCAGGTCGTACAGGTACATGCGCGAGGTGCGATACAGCAGCCCCTCGTCGCCCACACGCTCGAGCTCGTGCTCCAGGGCCTGCTCGTGGCTGCGCAGCAGCGCCTCGTCGAAGGCCTCACTCAGGTAGGCCCGCAGCTCGTCCAGCTCGCGGGCGGGGTCGGACGCGGGGGCCGGGCGCACCGCGGGATCGTAGGCTGGCGCGGTCCTCTACGGCCCGGTGGCGGGCAGCCGGTACACGCGCAGGTCGGCGGCGCTGAAGACCGGCCGCTCGCCGGCGAGACACTCCCCTGCGCGGTAGGGCTCGAGGTAGCTGCGTGTCGGCGCCGGCAGGTCGCGGACGACGACGTAGCCTTCCCGTGCGCGAGCACGGACCTCGCCGCACGGCGCCAGCCCCGGGATGAGGTCCACCTCGTGCTGGAGGCGGTCGCCGGCCAGCGGCCCGATCATCTGCGGCGACAGGCTGATCGGGGCATCACCCTCGCGGAACGCCTCCTGCGCGGCGAACCAGGCGATGACCGGCGTCGCAAACGTTGCGTTCGTGCGCGCGTGGCGCTCCACGTAGCCCGACGCACCGACGGTGAGCGCCACGACGGCGGCCACCGCCGCCACGCCCGCCGAGGCGTGGAGCACACGCGGGAAGCGCGCGACGAGCCGCGCCGCCACGGCGAGAGCGACGCCGGCCCCCGCGCCTGCGGCGAGCAGCCTCGCGCTCGGCATGAGCGGGTAGCTGATGTCGAGGCTGCCCAGGCCCGACCAGAGCGCGGCGGCGGCGAGCAGGCCGACCGCGACGACCCCGCCGGGGCCGCCACCGCGGCTGGCCAGCGCGAGCGCCACCGCCCCCGCGCTGACCGCCGGCAGGAGATAGCGCATGACGAACAGGGACAGGTCGAGGTAGGCGTCGTCGGCGATCCCGGTGAAGGGCGCGGACATCCAGGCGAAGAGGGCCACGGCCGTCGCGCCGCTGGCCAGGACGACGGCCCGCCGGCGCGCCAGCAGCCAGGCGAGCATGCCCGCGGCCAGCACGAGGAGGCCGCCCGCGAGACCCTCCACGTAGGCGCCGGCGCGTCCCTCGAGGCTTGCGATCGGCCGATCCAGGAAGCTCGTGCTGATCCGGGAGAGCGCGGGCGGCGACGGATCCGACCACGGCGTCGCCAGCAGCGGCCAGAGCGGCGAGCCGTGCACGACGAGGTTGCGCACGTACCAGACGCCACCGACTCCGACGGCCCCGACCGCCGCGGCGACGAGCAGCCCCCGCGCCGGCAGCGGCGCAATGCCCCGTCGCCCGAAGAGCCACAGCGCGCCTGCGAGCACGATCACCACGAGCGGCGCCGTCGTCGTCTTCGTCCCGACCGACAGCCCGCCGGCCAGGATCGCCACCGCCAGTAGGGGCGGGCGGCGTACCGCCGCGACGCACAGGGCCGCCGCCACTACAAGCCAGGTGAGGGCGGCGAGGTCGTTCTTCGGAGAGTTCAGCAACCCGACGAGCGCAGGGCTGAGCACCACGACGAGGGTCGCGATCGCCGCCGCCGCGACCGCGACCCCGAGCCTGCGCAGCCCGACCCAGCCCGCCGCCGCGAGCAGCGCGAGCAGCGCCGGCGTCACCAGCGCCAGCGGCGCGAAGCTGCGCGACAGGCCCATCGACCAGGCGAGCAGGATCTCGTGGGTCAACGGGTACGCGCCGGTCTGGAAGTCCTCGCCGACCACGACCTCGGCCCCCGGCCGGCCGCTGTGGATCCAGGTCACGATCTCCGGCAGGATGTAGGCGGTGCCGTCTATCCCCACCGCAGGGTGGCGCAGGAAGAAGTACACGAGCGCCAGCAGCACGCCGGCGGTCGTGCCGACGGCCAGTCGCATGGCAACGGGCGCCGCGGCGGTCGCGCGAGCGAGCTCGTCGAGCGGCCGCACTGCCGGGTCGGGCAGGAGAGCGCGCGCAGCGAGCCACGTCGCGCCCGCGCCGAGGGCCAGGACCACCGCGCTGGATCCCAGCCCGACGAGGGCGAGCAGCAGCGTCTGCGCCACCACAGCGGCGGCGCCGAGCACGGCGGCGACGAGCACGCGCTCCAGACCTTCGGGCACAAGCGCACTGGCCGCCCGTAGCGCGGCGGCGCCCAGGGCCAGCAGCGCGAGGACCAGAAGAATGTGGTGCAGCAGCGTCACCGGCTGACCTCGTCGACGGCGGGACGTGCGCGTCGGGTCACGCGGCGCGCGACGCGAACGCCGGTCGGCTCGACGCGGAGGCCACGGATCGCCAGGGTAGGCCAATGATCGCCTCCGGATGGTCGCGCGCTGTGCTGACGCGACGCGGGGACCGGGCGCACCACCGCGGGATCGTAGGCTGGCGCGCATGGAGGGGCTCAGCGTCGTCATGCCCACCCTGGGTCGGCGGGCGACCCTCCCCCGCGCCCTGGCCCGCCTGCACGGCCAGGAGAGCGTCGGCGAGGTGCTGCTGGCCGCCGACGCGGCGGCCGACCACGGCGCCGTGGAGCGGGCGTGGTCGGGGGCGGGCCTGACCGGTCGCGTCGTGCGCGGCACCGTGCCGGGCGCGTCGGCGGCGCGCAACGCGGGGTGGCGGGCGGCACGCGGCGCCGTGGTGCTCTTCCTCGACGACGACGTCCTGGCCGAGCCCGGGCTCGCCGCGGCTCACGCCCGCGAGCACGCCGCCGATCCGGCGACCGACCTGGCCGTGCTGGGCGGCGTGCGCTGGGCCGACGGCCTGCGGGTCAGCGCCTTCATGCGCTGGATCGAGGGGCTGCAGTTCGACTTCGCCGCCATGGAGCCCGGCGCGCAGACCGGCTGGTGGCACTTCTACACCGCCAACGCGTCGGTCAAGCGCGCATCCCTCGAGCAGGTGGACGGCTTCGACGCCGAGGGCCTGCCCTTCGGCTACGAGGACCTCGACGTCGCCAAGCGGGCGCGACTGCGCGTGCGCTACGTGCCCGCGGCCGCCGCGCAGCACGAGCACGCCATGACGCTGGAGCAGTGGCGCGGGCGCATCGAGCGCCTGGCCTGGTCGGAGCGGCGCTTCGTCGCCCGCCACCCCGAGGTCGCGCCCTTCTTCCACGACCGCTTCGCGGCGGCGCTCCTGACACCGCGCGCCCGCGGCCGCGCGGCCCGCGTGGTGGACCTCGTGCCCCAGCGCGTGCCCTGGCTCGGCCCGCTGGTGCACACCGTCGCGGGCCTGTACTGGGAGCAGCAGCTCGCCGAGCGCTTCCTGGCCGCCTGGACGCGCGCCGGCGCCGGGGCGCCCGGCCCGCCGCCGGCGCCGCGGTGATGTGCGCCGTGACGGTGCGCCGGCCCCCGGGGCGCCGCCTCTCGCCGGCGCCGCGGTAGCCTGCCGACGGTCGTGGAGGTGGCCCTTCTGCACCCCTTCTACTGGCCCGAGGTCCGGCGGGGCTCAGAGCGCGTGGTGCACGACCTGGGCGCCGGGCTGACCGCGGCCGGCCACCGCTCGCGCATCGTGACCACGCACCCGTCGCTGCGGGGATGGTCGCTGGAGGACGGCGTTGCCGTGCGCCGCCTCGCGCGCCGGCCGGAGCGCCTGGCGCGGGTCGCCGGCCTGCCCGCCCCGGCCGGTCACCTTCCCGCGCTGGCCGCCCACCTGCACCGCCGCCCGCCCGACGTCGCCCACGCGTTCTACGTCGGCGAGGGCCTGGCCGCACTGGCGTGGCGACGTGCGACCGGTCGCCCGGCCGTCCTCTCGGTCATGGGCCTCCCCCACGAGCTCTCCTACGGCGGCCGGCGCCAGGCGCGGGCGGCCGTCCGCGTCGCGCGCCGCGTCGATGCCGTCGTAGCCATCAGCGCGGCCGTGGCCGACGGCGTGCACGCCCACCTCGGGGGGCGGGTGGAGATCATCCACCCCGGCGTCGACCTCGAAGCGTTCGCCCCGGGCGGCGGGCGCGCTGCGGCGCCGACGCTGTACTGCCCGGCCGCCCTGGACGACCCACGCAAGCAGGCGGCGCTGCTGTTGGGCGCCTTCGCCCGGGTCCGCGCAGCACGCCCTGACGCGCGCCTCGTGATCGAGCGCCCACGGGACGCCGCACTCGCGGCGTCGCTGGCCGCCCAGGACGGCGTGGAGACCCTGGCCGCCGCCCGTGACGACGCCACACTGGTGGCCCGCTACCGCCGGGCCTGGACCACCGTTCTGCCCTCCCGTCGTGAGGCCTTCGGCCTCGTGCTCGCCGAGGCGCTGGCCTGCGGGACCCCCGGGGTGGGGGCGCGCGAGGGCGGCATCCCCGAGGTCATCGGGGGCGAGGGCGTGGGGCGCCTGCACGAACCCGGCGACGAGAAGGATCTGGCCCACGCTCTGCTGGAGGGGCTCGAGCTGGGCGGCGACCCCGCCGTCGGCGCCGCCTGCGTCGCCCACGCCCAGCGCTTCGACCAGCGCCGAAGCGTGGCCGCGCACCTGGACCTCTACCGAGACCTCGGAGCGGACGGATGAGCG
>JBBJOB010000120.1:0-6388 GCA_037721455.1 Solirubrobacteraceae bacterium
CGGCCCCCCGGACTTGTGACAGAAAAGTGAAGTAACACCTCTGTCACATCGCGCCACGCGCGCGCGCGAGGGTGCCCGCCATGCACAAGCGTTCCCTCTCCCTCTCCCTCTCCCTTTCCCTCGCCCTTTCCCTCGCCCTCGCCCTGGCCACGATCGCGGCCCTCGCGGCCGCCGTGCCGGCCGCGGCCCAGGAGCGGTTCACCCTCACCGTGCTGCACCACAACGACGGCGAGTCCGGCCTGGTCAACGCCGGATCGGGCGAGCTCGAGGAGTTCGGTGGCGTCGCGAAGTTCGAGACGCTGGTCCGCGAGCGCCGGCGGCGAGCTGCTGGCCAACGAGGGTGACGAGCTGGCCCCGGGCGACGAGGTCCAGCGCCCCTACCCCGTCGTGCAGGAGGACAGCCTGGGGCGCGACGTACCCATCGTCACCACCACCGGCGACTACCGCTACCTCGGGCGCCTGATCGTGCGCTTCAGCGCCTCTGGCCTGGTGACGTCGATCGGACGGGAGCGCAGCGGTCCCGACGTCGTGGGGCCGGACATCGAGCCCGACCAGGAGATGACCCAGGCGGTCGTGGACCCGGTGCGCGAGTCCATTTGAGCCCGGCGAGCTCACCGAGCTGCAGACTTTCGAGGCGCTGCCCTTCAGCAACTTCGCGGCCCTCGTGCCCGACGTCCCCGCGCAAACGCTGAAGGAGTTCCTCGAGCGGGCCCTGTCGGGCGTGGAGGAGCGCGAGGGCCGCTTCGCTCAGGTCGCAGGGCTGCGCTACACCTTCGATCCCTCCCAGCCGGCCCAGGAGCTGGCCGAGGACGGCACGGTGGCCACGCCCGGCCAGCGCGTGCGCGAGCTGGCACTGAACGACGGGCGCGTGCTCGTCCAGAACGGCCGGCTGGTGGCGCAGACCCTGGAGCCCGGCTACGACATCGAGGGCGAGCAGGTCAGCGCCCTGGCCGCGGAGACGGCCGACAACCCATGGATCGTGACGCTGGGCCTCCTGGCCTGGGCGGCGGGGACGGCCGCATGCGGCGAGACGCTGCGCCGCGCGCTGCCGCGCCGGCGGCTGTGGTGGACGGCGGTGGCCGCCCTGTGGGTGGCTGCCGCGGGCATGGGCGCGGCGGCGGCGCTTCCGCTGGACTGCTCCCCCGCGGCGGGAAGCCAATGCCTGCGCCGCGCCGAGGCCGGGGAGCTCTCCTGGCGCCACGAGGGCCACGGGGCCGCGGCCGGGCTCATCCTGCTGGCCGTGGCGCTCAGCCCCTTTGCACTGTGGCTGGCCCTGCGGCCCGGTCGCGGCGCGCGCATCGCCCTGGCCTGCGGGGTCGTCGGCCTAGTGGCGTTCCAGCTCGTCGAGGGCGCGGTCGACCTGGATCCGGGGGACCGCGGCGGCGGCCAGCGCATCCTCCTGCTGACCACCGTCCTGTGGCTCTGCGCGCTGGCGGTCCTGAGCTGGCGCGCGGCGCGGGGGCGGACCCGGGGGCCCGGCTCACACCCTGACTACAAGCCCAGCTCGCCCGGGTAGGTCTCGGCGTAGTCGTCGCGCGCCTCGAGCACCTTGCCCACGTACGCGCGGGTCTCGGGGAACGGGATGGCGTCGACCTCGAAGTCGCGGCCCTCGGCGTCGGCGTCGGCCAGCCACCGGTTGACGTTGGTCTCGCCGCCGTTGTAGGCGGCCAGCGCCACCACCTCGTCGCCGTCGTACTGATCGAGCAGGTAGCGCAGGTAGAACGATCCGTAGGCGATGTTGACCTGCGGCGTGGCCAGATCCTCGGTCACGAACCGGGTGCCGCCTGACAGGTTGGCGATGTACCGCGCCGTCGCGGGGGTGATCTGCATCAGTCCGCGCGCGCCCGCCGGCGAGGTCTGGTCGCGGAAGCGCGACTCCTGGTAGATCACCCCGGCGATGAGCTCGGCGTCGAGATCCTTCTCCTCGGCCTGCTGGCGGATGATGTCCGCGTGGCGCAGGGGCAGGGTGAGGTCCTGGGCCACGTCGCCCAGGCGCGGCAGCAGCGTGACGGCCAACAGTGCGGCCAGGGCACCGACCGCCGCGAGGCCCAGCAGTCGCCGTCGCCGCGAACCGGCGTTGCCCCGCCCGCGCGTGGCCCCGCGCACCGGCTGGCGCTTGCTCTGGCTGCGCCGGGTCGGCGGTCGGCTGCTGGTGGCGCTCATGCTTGTCTGGTGGCTCAGGGCGTGCGGTTCGTCTCCCGCAGCGCGGCCAGCACGCCGGAGAGCTGTACCTCCAACTCGCCGACGGTCCCGCTGTTGCGCACCGCGAACGTCGCCCGCGCCGCCTTCTCGTCCTGTGTGAGCTGGCGGGCCGCGCGCTCGTCCACGGCCTGGTGCCCACGGGCGGCGGCGCGCCGGGCGCGCACGTCCTCGTCGGCCACCACGGCGAGCGTCGCGTCGTAGACGCCCTCCATGCCCGCCTCGAAGAGCAGCGGCGTCTCCACCACGGCCGCGAGGGGCGGCGGGTCCTGCTCGCCCAGCGCCTCGTACCACGCGGCCACCCGCGCGCCGACCCGAGGCCACAGCAGCTCCTCCAGCCAGGCGCTCTCCCCGGGAGCGGTGAAGGCCCGGCGGGCCACCGTGGGACGATGGATCACGCCGGCGGGAGCCACCTCGGGTCCCCAGCGGTCCACCACCGCCTCGCGCACCTCCTCGGAGGCGTACAGCTCGTGCACGACCGCGTCGGTCGACAGGGTGGCGGCGCCCAGACGCCCAAGCGCGGCCAGGGCCGTCGACTTGCCCGCGCCCAAGCCGCCGGTCAGGCCGACGAAGGGGACGCGGGCCATCGCCTGCCGGCTACTCGTCGCCGCGGGCGAAGACGTCCTCGGACAGGCCGAGCTCGGGCACGTCGTCCAGGTCGCCGGCCGTGGCCTCGAACTCCACGCCCTCGCCGTCCTCGTCGACGCGCTTGACGCTCAGCGAGAGCCTGCGGCGCTCGGAGTCGATCTCGAGGATGCGCACCTTGACCGGGTCGTCGGGTGCGACGACCTCGCGCGGGTTCTCGACGTGGTGCTGAGCCAGCTCGGAGATGTGGACCAGGCCCTCCACGCCGTCGAGGATCTCCACGAAGGCGCCGAAGGTGACGACCTTGGTGACCTTGCCGTCGAGCTCGTCGCCCACCGTGTAGGTGTCGACGATGCGCTGCCACGGGTCCTCCTGGGTCTGCTTGAGGCCCAGGGAGATGCGCTGGCGCTCACGGTCGATGTCCAGCACCTTGACCGCGACGGTGTCACCGATGTTGAGGATCTCGCTGGGGTGGTTGACGTGGGACCACGAGAGCTCGGAGATGTGGATCAGGCCATCGATCCCGTTGAGGTCCACGAAGGCCCCGAAGTCCACGATGTTGGAGATCTGACCCTCCACGACGAGGCCGGGCTGCAGACGGTCGAGGATCTCCTGGCGCTGCTCCTTGCGCTCCTCCTCGAGCACCGCGCGGCGGGAGAGCACGACGTTGTTGCGCGAGCGGTTGAGCTCGATGACCTTGCACTCGATCTTCGTGTGCAGGTACTCGTCGAGGTTGGGCACGCGGCGGATGTCGACCAGCGAGGCGGGCAGGAAGCCGCGGATCCCGAGGTCGACGATCAGGCCGCCCTTGACGACCTCGATGACCGAGCCGATGACGGGCTCGCCGGACTCGGCGGCGGCCTCGATGCGCCGCCAGGCCTTCTCGAAGCGGGCACGCTTCTTGGAGACGATGAGGCGGCCGTCCTGGTCCTCCTTGGTGAGGACCAGCGCGTCGACCTCGTCGCCGAGGGAGACCTCGTCGTTGGGGTCGACCGACTTGCGGATCGAGAGCTCGTTGTTGGGGATGACCCCCTCGCTCTTGTAGCCGACGTCGACGAGCACCTCGTCGTTGTCGATGCGCACGACGATGCCGGTGAGGACCTCGCCCTCCTCGAAGGGCTTGAGCGTGGCGTCGTAGTTGGGGACGATCTGCCCGTCGATCTCGAGCAGCAGGCCATCGGATCCTTCGACGACCTTGGCCGTGGTGGGCGGAATTGTGGTTGCGGTCATGTGTGGTCAGAGGGTACCCACGTATCCTCTGTCGCCGCATGCCGGTGCGAGCGACCAAGCGCGGGATGGAACGGACACCCCTGGACGGCTCCTGGGACGTCGTGATCTGCGGCGCCTCTTTCGCCGGGCTGGCCGTGGCGCGCGAGCTGCGCGCCGGCGCCGCGCGGGTGCTCGTCCTCGACCGCTACGAGATCGGCGAGCGGCAGACCAGCGCGTGCGCCGCGCCCACAGAGTGGCTGGTCAACCTCGGGCTCGACGGGGCCATCCAGCAGACGTTCTCGTCGCTGCTGGTGCACGCGCCGCGCGGGCGCTCCTTCCGCTGGGCGCTGCCCTGGACGTTCTCCACCTTCGACTACCGCACGCTCTGCTCGCTGCTGGCCGCCCAGGGCGACTTCACCTTCGAGACCGCGAAGGTCTCGGGGAGATCGGACTTCGCCTCCGGCACCGCTCCCGGCGACGTCACACCCGGCGACGTCACCATCCACACCGACCGTGGCGACGTGTCGGCGCCGCTGGTGGTCGATGCGCTGGGCTGGCGGCGCGTGCTGGGCGCGGGGGCCAACGTGCAGCCGCCCCGTGCGCGCCTGTCGCGAGGACTGGAGATCCATCCGGACGGCAACGGCCGCGACCTGGAGCTGTGGCTGGATCCCAAGTACGTGCGCTCGGGGTACGGATGGAGCTTCCCTGCCGACGCGGAGGTCCGCGTGGGCGTGGGCTCCTTCGAACCGCGCGACCACGTCAAGGAGCCCACGCTCGCGCTGGCCCGCGAGGTGGAGGTCCCGGCCGTGAGGTTCCAGGGCAACTGGATCCCCCACCAGATCCGCGCGGCTACTGACGACCGCATGTTCTTCGTCGGCGACAGCGCCGGCCACTGCCTGCCCACGACCGCGGAGGGCATCCGCACCGCGCTGTACTTCGGCATCGCCTGCGGGCGCGAGCTGCGCGCCGTGCTGGACGGGGAGCGCACGCGCGAGGAGGCGCTGCGGCGCTACTGCACGTTCTCGCGCGAGCACGCGTGGAAGTTCGGCGCGCTGCTGAAGGTGCAGAACGCGGTCGGGCGACTCAACCCGACGCCGCTCATGCCGCTGGTCCTGCGCGCGCTCACCAGCCGTCGCCTGGCGCACTGGGCCTTCGAGCACTACCTGGCCATCGCGCCGCCCTCGTTCGCCCTGGCCGGCGAGCCGTTCCCCTCGTCGCAGGCGCGCGCAGCCGCCGCCGCGGCCTAGGCGTCCCCTCCCCCGCCCGGTCCGCATGCTGGGAGGCCGCGACATCGCCATCGATCTGGGCACGGCCAACACGTTGGTCTACGTGCGCGGGGAGGGCGTCGTGCTCTCCGAGCCCTCGGTGGTGGCCACCGACCAGCGCACGGGCGAGGTGCACGCAGTGGGCGCCGAGGCCGAGCGGATGATCGGGCGCACCCCCGCGTCCATCTCAGCCATCCGCCCGCTGCGCCACGGGGTGATCGCCGACTTCGAGGTCACCGAGGAGATGTTGCGCTACTTCATCGGCAAGGTGCATCGCAGCCGCTTCGCGCACCCGCGCGTCGTGATGTGCGCGCCGTCGGGCGTGACCGACGTCGAGCGCCGGGCGGTGGAGGAGGCCTGCCTGGGCGCAGGTGCGCGCCAGATGCACCTCATCGAGGAGCCGGTCGCCGCCGCCATCGGCGCGGGGCTGGACATCGCCGAGCCGACCGGGCGCCTCGTGGTGGACGTCGGCGGCGGCACGAGCGAGGTGGCGGTCATCTCGCTGGGCGGCATCGTCGTCTCGGAGTCCCTGCGGGTGGGCGGCTACGAGCTCACCGAGGCCATCGCGACCCACGTGCGCCGCGCGCACGACGTCGCAATCGGCGAGGCCACCGCCGAGGCGGTCAAGCTCGACATCGGCTCCGCCGGCCTGACGGCCGGCGACGGCGAGGCCCAGGTGCGCGGGCGCCACCTGGCCTCCGGCCTCCCCGTCACCGTCACCCTGACCGCCGCCGAGGTGCGCGAGGCGCTGGCTGACTCGGTGCAGGCCATGGTCAACGCCGTGCGCGCCACCCTGGAGGCCACGCCGCCCGAGCTGGCCTCCGACGTCATCAACGGCGGCATCCTGCTGGCCGGCGGCGGCTCGCTGCTCCAGGGCTTCGCAGAGCGCCTCTCCGAGGAGACCGGCATCCCGGCGGTGCTGGCCGAGTCCCCCCTGACCTGCGTGGTCATCGGCTCAGGACTCTCCCTCGAGGAGTTCGACACGCTGGCGCGCAGCGGCGGCGGCGCCCGGCGCCGGCGTACGTGGTGGCGCTGAGCGGGCGGGCTATCCGGTGAGATCGACGCGGTCGGCGCCGAGCGATCGTGCCGCCACCTCGGCGAGGCCTCGATCAGCGGTCATGAGCAGTGTG
>JBBJOB010000004.1:0-21982 GCA_037721455.1 Solirubrobacteraceae bacterium
ACGAGCGCCTGAGCCGCACCCAGGCCCACGATCTCCTCACCGGCACCCTCCTGACCTTGATCCACGACCTCCTCCCCCGACTGGAAGGCAGCACATGAGCAACCGTACGTTCGTCATCGGCGTGGGCATGACCAAGTTCGAGAAGCCCGGCTCCAAGGAGTGGGACTACCCCGACATGGCCAGGGAGTCCGGTACCCGCGCGCTGCAGGACGCCGGCATCGCCTACGACCTCGTCGAGCAGGCCTTCGTGGGCTACTGCTACGGGGAGTCGACGTCCGGTCAGCGCGCCGTCTACCAGCTCGGGCTGACGGGCATCCCGGTGGTCAACGTCAACAACAACTGCAGCACAGGCTCCAGCGCGCTGTACATGGCCCGCCAGGCCGTCCGCGGCGGGCTGGCGCAGTGCGCCCTGGCGCTGGGCTTCGAGAAGATGGAGAAGGGCTCGCTGGGCATCAAGTACACCGACCGCACCAACCCGATGGACAAGCACGCGGAAGCCATGTTCTCCACGCGCGAGCCCGAGGCCTCGCCGCCCGCGCCGCAGATGTTCGGCAACGCCGGGCGCGAGCACATGGAGCGCTACGGCTCCACCCCCGACCACTTCGCCTGGATCGGCTGGAAGAACCACAAGCACTCGGTCAACAACCCCTACGCGCAGTTCCAGACCGAGTACTCGCTTGACGAGATCAAGAACGCGAAGATGATCCACGACCCGCTGACCAAGCTGCAGTGCTCGCCGACCTCCGACGGATCGGGCTGTGCCATCGTGGCCTCCGAGCGCTTCGTGGACGAGCACGGGCTGTGGGACCAGGCCGTCGAGATCGTCGGCCAGTCGATGGTCACCGACATGCGCTCGACCTTCGAGGGCGGCTCCTCGATGCGCGTCGTGGGCTACGACATGTCCAAGGAGGCCGGCCGCCGTGCGCTGGAGGAGGCCCAGGTCGACATCGGCGAGGTCGACGTCGTCGAGCTGCACGACTGCTTCTCCGCCAACGAGCTCATCACCTACGAGGCGCTCGGCCTGTGCGGGGAGGGCGAGGCGCACAAGCTGGTCGAGAGCGAGGCCACGACCTACGGCGGCAGCGGCCCGGTGGTCAACCCCTCGGGCGGCCTGATCTCCAAGGGCCACCCGCTGGGCGCCACCGGCCTGGCCCAGTGCAGCGAGCTGACCTGGCAGCTTCGCGGGACCGCGGACAAGCGCCAGGTGGACGGAGCCAAGCTGGCCCTCCAGCACAACATCGGCCTGGGCGGCGCGGCTGTCGTGACGGTCTACAAGCCCGCTGCGGCCTGATGGGCATCACCCTCACCGACGAGCAGAGCGACTTCGTCGCCGCCATCCGCGACTTCTGCGCGCGGGAGGTCGGCACCCGCGAGCAGCGCGACCGCGTGACCGAGAACGGGAAGCACGCCCACAGCGCCGAGATCTACTCCAAGATGGCCGAGCTGGGCTGGCTGGGCGCGGCGCTGCCCGAGGAGTTCGGCGGCGTCGGCGGGGGGATGGTCGACGCCTGTCTGTTCCTCGAGGAGACCGCACGGGGCATGGCGCCCATCGGCGGCTTCGGTACCACGTTGATCGTCGCCGGCGCCTACGAGCGCTTCGGCACCCGGGAGCAGAAGGAGTCGATGCTGGGCGGCATAGCGCGCGGCGCCGTGGAGGCCATCGCCATGTCCGAGCCCGGCGCGGGCTCGGACGTAGGGGCCATCACATGCCGGGCGACGCCCCGGGACGGTGGGTTCGTGATCGACGGCCAGAAGACGTGGTGCTCCAACGCCCACGTCGCCGACCATGTCCTGGTCGTCGTGCGCACCAACAGCGAGGGCACCAAGCACCAGGGACTGACCATGCTCGAGGTGCCCACCGACGCCGACGGCCTGGAGATCCGCGGCATCCCGACCATGGGCGGCGAGGAGACCAACGATCTGTTCTTCACCGAGTGCTTCGTGCCCGAGGCCAACGTCCTGGGGGCCGTGGACCAGGGGTGGATGCAGCTCATGGCCGGCCTCAACGTCGAGCGCCTCATCCTCGGCGCGATCATGCTCGGCGTGGGCCGGCGGGCCTTCGAGGACACGCTGGGCTACGTCAAGGAGCGCGAGCAGTTCGGCCGCCCGGTCGGCTCCTTC
Source organism: Solirubrobacteraceae bacterium (assembly GCA_037721455.1). Classification (GTDB taxonomy): domain Bacteria; phylum Actinomycetota; class Thermoleophilia; order Solirubrobacterales; family Solirubrobacteraceae; genus Siliceabacter. The sequence goes on from JBBJOB010000004.1 coordinate 2,122, forward strand.
CAGGCGCTGTCGCACCGCCTGGCCGACCTGGCCACCGAGCTGGAGTGCACCCGCCTGCTCATCTACGACGTCGCGGCCAAGGTCGACTCCGACCCGGCGCGCATGCTCCCCCGCGAGGCCTCGATGGCCAAGCTCAAGGCCACCGAGGTGGCCAGGAAGATGGCGCTGGAGGGCATGCAGATGATGGGCGGCTACGGCTACGCCACCGAGTACGACATGGTCGGCCACGTCCGCGTCGCCCTCGTGTCGACGATCTACGGAGGGACGAGCGAGATCCAGCGCGAGATCATCGCCAAGACCTACGGGTTGTAACGAAGAGCGCGCAGTTCGCGCGCTGTGTTGTCACGAACGCGTGCTGTTCCGACACAGACGCCCTGACAACCTCGGGATGTGGGCCGACTTCTCACGAATAGTTCGGGCAAAGTCAGCCCACCCCTCGACCTGCTTGCTCGCCTGGCCGCCGGCCAGTGGGGGGTCGTCGCCCGGTGGCAACTGCTCGAGGCGGGGGTCAAAGTGGCCGCCATCGATTACACGCTGCGCACCGGGCGGCTGCGCAAGGTCCATCGGGGCGTGTACATGGTCGGTGGCGCCGCGGTGTGCATCGAGGCGCGCTGGACGGCCGCCGTCCTGGCCTGCGGGCCCGGGGCCGCGCTCAGCCACCGCGACGCGGCGGCGCTTCATGATCTGCTCCGTCCGCCGCTGCGTCGGGTGGTCGACGTCACCGCGCGCCGCTCGCGCGGCGCGCAGGCGGGGATAGACCTGCACCGCACGCGCACCCTCTCCCCTCCCTCACTGACCATCGTTCGCGCCATCCCCACGACCACGGTGAGCCGCACGCTCATCGACCTCACGGAGGTCTCGCCGGACAACCACCTGCGCCGCGCGGTCGACGAGGCCGACCGCCTCGGCCGACTGAATCTCCGCGACATCGACGAGCAAGCGAAGACGGCCCACGGCCGCCACGGCCTGCCGCGCCTCACGACGCTCCTCGATCGCCACCGCCCGACCGGCTTCACCCCGCAGCGGTCGCGGCGGACCGTCAGCGTGTATCCGGCGCTGAGGGTCTCCGCGCGCTCGTGAGCCTCAGCGGTCGCGGCGGACCGTCAGCGTGTATCCGGCGCTGAGGGTCTCCGCGCGCTCGTGAGCCTCAGCGGTCGCGGCGGACCGTCAGCGTGTACTCGGCGTTGAGCGTCTCAGCGGCCTCGGGCACGTAGACGGCGACGAAGTACTGGCGCGTGAAGTTCAGGCGGTTGGTGAAGCGCACGAAGTCGCTGCGTCCGGCTTCGCGGACGGACTCGCCCACGCTTCCGCGCGATGAGAAGACCGTCTCGGCCGAGCGGGCGAAGACCTCGAGGTCGGGGTCCTGATCGTCGCGCAGCGGCTTGACCAGCACGCGCACGCGCCGGTTGGCCGGGACGCGGATGCGGTAGACGTCGACGGGGTCCTTGAGGAAGTCGGCCGAGGCGCGGATGATCGCCCCGCGGCGACCGCCGTCCCAGCTATAGGGGTCCGGGGTGCCGAGGAACTCGCCGTTGACCCAGCCGATGTCGTCGTTGACCTCCAGCACGTCGGGCCGGGGCGCGTCGGCGTCCAGCGCCGCCGGGAGGTCGACCAGGCCGAAGCCGGTGTCGTCGTCGAAGCCCGGCTCGTCGATGTCCTGTGCGCTGCGGCGCAGGAGGTCGGCGACCTGGCCGGCGTCGAGGTCGGGGCGGCGGTCGCGCACCCAGCCCGCGACGCCGCTGACGATGGGCGCCGAGAAGCTCGTGCCGTCCACGAGGGCGTGGCCGCCCCCGGGCACCGCCGCGACGACCTGCTCGCCGGGGGCGGCGAGGTCCACCGCGGCGTTGGCGGTGGAGAATGCGCTGCTGTTGCCGGCGGGATCGGTCGCGGACACGCTGAGCACGTGGGGCGAGGCGGCCGGGAAGGAGGGGGCGTTGCCCTCCTCGAACTCGTTGCCCGAGGCGGCCACGGAGACGAGGTCGTCGGTGCGCGCGATGCCCAGCGCGAGCTCCTGGACGAAGCACTGCTCTGGGCTGCCGTAGCTCATGTTGATGACGCTCGCCCCGGCGTCCACCGAGCCGAGAATCGCGTCCACGGACTCCGAGCAGGCGATGCCCGTGGCGTCGCCGGTGGGCACCACCAGCGTCGGCGCCCCCGGCCAGACGCCGACCATCCCAAAGCCGTTGCGCGCGGCCGAGACCATCGAGGCCACGGCGGTGCCGTGCGCGTCGAAGGGGGCGCCGGGCGCGCTCTGGCGCACGCTGCTGAGATCGGGATGGCCCAGGTCGGCGGGGCTGTCGAGTACGGCCACCAGCGGGCTGTCGGGGTCGACGGGCGGCGAGGCCAGCCCGGGGGGCACCACGGCCGAGCGCCAGTTGGTGAAGTCGTCCTCGGCGTCCTCGCGCCGACCGGCGCGGTCGGGCTCGGAGAAGCGCAGCAGGCCCTCGGCGCGCAGGGCCGCGGCGAAGGCTCGGGCCCGGGGCGTCGGGATGACGTAGACGCCGGGGACACCGAGGGCGCGGGCGCCGTGGTCGCGGGCGATCGCCGCGCTGCGCGCGCCCTGTCCGGCACCGATGAGCCATGTCGACTCCACCGCCCGGGCGGCGCGGCCTTCGGGCGGCAGGAGCGTGGGCGGGGCCATGGTCGCCGCGGGCCGGGAGTCCTCGGCCGCGAGCGCGCCGGGCGCCGCGCCGAGCAGAAGCGTCACGGCGAGGAGGAGTGAGCGTCCGTGCTGCACAGTGCGTGGAGGGTAGCCGACCGCGACCCCGATCGGATAGAACCCTGCGTGGCCGGTCCCACCGCGACCCACAGGAGGCCTCATGCCCACCTACGTCATGCTGTCCACGCTCAGCCCCGAGGGCGTGCAGACGATCAAGAACAACCCCGCGCGCATCCGCGAGGTCAACCGCGAGATCGAGCAGCTCGGTGCGACGGTCAAGGCGCAGTGGGCCTCGCTGGGGCGCTACGACTTCATCAACGTGGTCGAGGCGCCCGACGACCTGACCATGGCACGGGTCTCGCTCGAACTGGGCTCGCGGGGCACCGCGAAGTACGAGACGCTCGCGGCCATCCCCATCGACGACTTCATAGCCTCGCTCTAGTGGCCGCCCCCGCGAATACGGCACGTATCTCCGTGGACGACCACTACTAGTGGAAGGGCCCACCTCTCCATGAGGATCCTCGTCGTCGGGGGCGGGGGGCGCGAGCACGCCCTGGTGCGTGCGCTCGGGCGCTCACCCCAGCGCCCCGAGCTGCTGTGCGCGCCCGCCAATGCGGGGATCGCGCGCGAGGCCCGCGTCCTGGACGTCGGGGTGGACGAAGTCGACGCGCTGGTCGCCGCGGCGCGCGACGAAGCGGTGGGTCTGGTGGTCGTCGGCCCCGAGGCGCCGCTCGTCGCCGGGCTTGTCGACGCCTTGGAGGAGGCCGGGGTGCCCGCCTGCGGGCCGCGCGCGGGCGCCGCGCGCCTGGAGGGCTCCAAGGCCCACGCCAAGGAGGTCATGGCTGCCGCCGGCGTCCCCACCGCATCTCACGCCACGGTGACCGGCGTGGACGAGGGCATGGCGGCCGTCGTGCGCTATCCCGTCGTCCTCAAGGCCGACGGCCTGGCGGGCGGTAAGGGCGTCGTCATCGCCGACGACGAGCCCGCCGCGCGCGTCGCGCTGCCCGAGCTGCTGGCCGGGCACGGCACGGTGGTGGTCGAGGAGCACCTCGTGGGCGAGGAGCTGTCGCTGCTGGCCCTGTGCGACGGCGAGCGCGCCCTGCCCATGGCTCCCGCGCAGGACTTCAAGCGCATCGGGGAGGGCGACACGGGGCCCAACACGGGCGGTATGGGCTCCTTCTCCCCGGTCGCGGGCTTCGGGCCCGCAGAGGTCGACGCGCTCGTGGAGACCGTGCACCAGCCGGTGGTCGACCTATTGCGCGAGCGGGGCACGCCCTTCCACGGGGTGCTCTACGCCGGGCTCATGCTCACGCCCGCCGGGGTGCGCGTGCTGGAGTTCAACGTGCGCTTCGGCGACCCGGAGACCCAGGCCGTCCTGCCGCGCCTGCGCAGCGACCTGGTCGACCTGTGCCTGCGCACGACGCGCCCCGGCGGCCTGGCCGGTGCGCAGATGAACTGGAGCGAGGACGTCGCGGTGACCGTGGTACTGGCCAGCGCCGGCTACCCGGCCTCCTCGCGCAGCGGCGATCCCATCTCCGGCTTGGACGAGGTGCCCGACGGGGTGGAGCTGACCCACGCAGGGACCGCCCAGCGCGACGGCGTGGTGGTCACCGCGGGCGGGCGGGTGCTCAACGTCACCGGGCTGGGCCCCACGGTGTCGGCCGCGCGCGCCGCGGCCTACGATGGCGCCGACCGCATCCACTTCGACGGCGCCCAGATGCGCCGCGACATCGCGCTGCGCGCGGAGGAAGGGGCCGGATGACCGACATCGAGACGGAGACCGAGGCGCTCGAGGACATCGGCCAGCTCGAGGAGGACGCCCCGCGGGTGGGGATCATCATGGGGTCCAAGAGCGACCTGGCCACGATGGAGAAGGCGGGCGAGCCGCTGGACGCCGCGGGCATCCGATACGAGATCCGCGTGATGTCGGCCCATCGCGAGCCCGACGTGGTGGCCGACTACTGCGCCAACGCCCACATGCGCGGCCTGCGCGTGATCATCGCCGGCGCCGGCCTGTCCGCCGCGCTGCCCGGCGTGGCCGCCTCGCACACCGACCTGCCGGTCATCGGCGTGCCGCTGACCAGCGCGATGACCGCGGCCGGTGGGCTGGACGCCATCCTGTCGATCGTGCAGATGCCCCCCGGCGTCCCCGTGGCCGCGGTGGGGCTGGACAACCCGAAGAACGCCGGGCACCTGGCCGCGCGGATCCTGGGTGCGACCGCGTGAGGGCGCGACCCGTCTGCCGCGTGACCGCCCGCGCCACCCGCCCGTGATGGCGCGCTCCACCGCCCCATGATCGCCCGCTACACCCGGCCCGCGCTGGGCGCGATCTGGACCGACGGGGCGCGCATGGAGGCGTGGCGGGCGGTGGAGGTCGCGGCCTGTGAGGAGATGGACGGCCCGGGTACGCATGACCTGGAGGCCATCCGCGCGGCGACGTTCACCGTCGCGGCCGTCGACCAGCGCGAGCGGGTCACCGACCACGACGTCGCAGCCTTCGTCGACGTGCTCTCCGAGAGCGCCGGCCAGCCCGCCGGGCGCTGGATCCACTTCGGGCTGACTTCCTCAGACGTGCTGGACACCGCTCTGGCCCTGCAGCTGCGCGCGGCGGGCGAGGAGATCGTGCCGGGCGCGCGTGCGCTGGCCGGCGCGCTGGCCCAGCGGGCGCGCGAGCACGTGGACACGGTCTGCGTCGGGCGCACCCACGGCGTGCACGCCGAGCCCACGACCTTCGGCGTCAAGCTCGCGGGCTTCGCCATGGAGGCGGCGCGCAACGCCGACCGGCTGGAGCGCGCCTTCGCCCAGGCGGCGGTGGGCGCGGTCAGCGGCGCGGTGGGCACCTACGCCGCCACCGACCCTGGCTTCGAGGAGCGCGTGCTGGACCGCCTGGGGCTGGAGCGCGAGCCCGTCTCCACCCAGGTCGTCGCCCGCGACCGCCACGCCGAGCTGCTGCAGGCCATCGCCCTGGCCGGCGCCGGGCTGGAGCGCCTCGCCACCGAGATCCGCCACCTGCAGCGCACCGAGGTGCGCGAGGCCTCCGAACCCTTCCGCTCCGGCGCCCAGAAAGGCTCCAGCGCGATGCCCCACAAGCGCAACCCGATCCTCTCGGAACGCATCACGGGCCTGGCCCGGGTGCTGCGTGGCAACGCCGGCGCCGCGGTGGAGAACGTGGCGCTGTGGCACGAGCGCGACATCTCCCACTCCGGCGCCGAGCGGGTGATCCTGCCCGACTCGACCATCCTGCTCGACTACCTCCAGCACCGCGCGCTGACCCTGGTCGGTGGCCTGGTCGTCGACCCGGCGCGCATGCGCGAGAACCTCGAGCTGACCCACGGCGCCCTGTTCTCCCAGCGCGTGCTGCTGGCCCTCGTGGCGCAGGGCCGCTCGCGCGACGAGGCCTACCGCATCGCCCAGGAGGCCGCTCAGCGGGCGTGGGACGAGCGCACGCACCTCCGCGAGCTGCTCGACCAGGGCGACCTGGGCCTCGACCTCGACGCGATCTTCGACCTGGCCCACTTCACCCGCCACGCCCGGACGATCGTCGATCGCCTGGGCGCGGCAGGGCTGTAGCGGTTCCGCGCTAGGCGATCCAGCAGCGGTAGGGCTCGGGCTCGGGCTCGGGCAGCGGGCGACGGCGTGGAGCGCTCTTTCAGGAGCGCGTTGGCCCAGGCCTCGCCCGGGTCCTGCTCTTGATGCTTCATCGGGTCCCCTCGTAGCTTCCCGCCGCAGCTTCTTGCTGTAGCGAAGGCAGCATCGGCAGGTCGAGCGAGAAGCTTGAGCGGCGAAGACCAGTCGGCCGGACTCTCGTCTAGCATCGAGACCGATGCCCTCCGTCGCCGATCTTCCCCTCCTGGCCAGCGGCAAGGTCCGCGAGATGTACGACCTGGGCGACCGGATCCTCATGGTCGCCAGCGACCGCATCTCGACCTACGACGTCGTCCACCCCACCCCCGTGCCCGGAAAGGGCGAGGTGCTCAGCGGCCTGTCGGTGTTCTGGTTCGCCCGCACCGGCCACATCGTCCCCAACCACTTCGACTCGGCCACCGACGGCGTGCCCGAGGACGTGCGCGGCCGCGGCCTGACCGTGCGCAAGCTGACCATGCTGCCGGTGGAGTGCGTCGTGCGCGGTTACATCACCGGCTCGGGCTGGAAGGACTATCAGGCCTCGGGCACCGTCTCGGGGATCGAGCTGCCGCCCGGCCTGCAGGAGAGCGAGCGCCTGCCCCAGCCCATCTTCACCCCCTCCACCAAGGCGCAGGAGGGCCACGACGAGACGGTCAGCTTCGAGACGGCCTGCGCGCTGGTGGGCGACGAGGAGCTCATGGGCCAGGTGCGCGACGCGTCGATCCAGCTCTACGCCTTCGCGGCCGACCACGCCGCCGCGCGCGGAGTGCTGGTGGCCGACACCAAGTTCGAGTTCGGGCTGGACGCGCACGGGGCGCTGACCGTCGGTGACGAGGTCCTCACCCCCGACTCGTCGCGCTTCTGGCCCGCCGACGGCTACGTGCCCGGCCGGGCGCAGCCAAGCTTCGACAAGCAGTACGTGCGCGACTGGGCCGCCGGCAGCGGGTGGGACAAGCGCGAGCCGGCCCCCGCTCTGCCCGAGGACGTGGTGCAGCGCACCGGCGCGCTGTACGCCGGGGCCTACGAGCGCATCACCGGCGAGCCGCTGTCGGCCTGGCGCGCCCGGGTCGCCCCATAGTGCGCGTCCGCGTCCTCATCCGTCCCAAGGCGGGAATCCTCGATCCCCAGGGCGTGGCCGTCGAGCGCGCGCTGCCCGCGCTGGGCTTCACCGGCGTCGCCAACGTGCACGTGGGCCGCCTGGTCGAGCTGGACGTCGAGGACCCCGCCCAGCTCGAGGCCATGTGCGAGAAGCTTCTGGCCAACCCGCTGATCGAGGACTACGAGATCGTGCACCCGGGGGGCAAGCCCCCCGGGGACCCCCCGCTCAGGTCCCGGCCCGCTGCCACCTGATGCGCTTCGGGGTCGTCCGCTTCCCCGGTTCGTGCGACGAGGTCGACGCCCTGGGGGCCTGCGGGCGCGTGGGCGAGGCGGAGATCCTCTGGCACGGTGACCGCGACCTGCGCGGCGTCGACGCGGTGGTGATCCCCGGAGGGTTCTCCTACGGCGACTACCTGCGGGTGGGGGCGATCGCCCGGTTCTCACCGGTCATGGAGTCGGTCACCGCCTTCGCGCGCGAGGGCGGTCCGGTGCTGGGCATCTGCAACGGCTTCCAGGTCCTGTGCGAGGCCGGGCTGCTGCCCGGAGCCCTCCTGCCCAACGTGGGCCTGCGCTTCCTGTGTCGCCAGCTCGAGATCGAGGTGGTGGATGCCGGCACCGCCTTCACGGGCGCCTGCGCCCCCGGCGACCGACTGTCCATCCCCGCCAAGCACCAGGCCGGGCGCTACTACGCGCCGGGCGAGCCGCGCGTCGTGTTCCGCTACGCCCATGACGGCAACCCCAACGGCTCCTCCAACGACATCGCCGGGGTGGCCAACGAGGGCGGCAACATCGTCGGCCTCATGCCCCACCCCGAGCACGCGGTCGACCCGCTCACGAGTTCGACCGACGGCCTGCGGCTGTTCGAGTCGGCACTCGCCCTCGCCCGTGCCTGACACCCTCCCCTCGGTCGACGACGCCGTCGCGCTTGGTCTCACCCGCGAGGAGTACGCGCTCGTCGTCGACAAGCTCGGCCGCCGGCCCAACGAGGTGGAGCTGGCCGTGTTCTCGCTGCTGTGGAGCGAGCACTGCTCCTACAAGCACTCCCGCCCGCTGCTGGGCACGCTGCCCACCGAGGGCGAGCGGGTGGTCATGGGGCCGGGGGAGAACGCCGGGGCCGTCGATGTGGGCGACGGCTGGGCGGTGGCCTTCAAGGTCGAGTCCCACAACCACCCCAGCGCCGTCGAGCCGTTCCAGGGCGCGGCCACGGGCGTGGGCGGGATCCTGCGCGACATCTTCGCCATCGGCGCGCGGCCCATCGCGGTGCTCGACTCGCTGCGCTTCGGGGAGCCGGCCAGCCCACGGTCGCGCTACCTCCTCGACCGCGCGGTGGCCGGCATCGGCCACTACGGCAACTCGATCGGCGTGCCCACGGTGGGCGGCGAGGTCTACTTCGAGGGCCCCTACGAGCACAACTGCCTGGTCAACGCGATGGCGCTGGGCCTCGCGCGCAGCGAGGACATGGTGCGCAGCGCAGCGGCCGGCGTGGGCAACGCCCTGGTGCTCTTCGGCGCTTCGACGGGCCGCGACGGGATCGGCGGCGCGTCGGTGCTCGCCTCGGCCGAGCTGGGCGAGGGCGACGCCGACAAGCGCCCTACGGTCCAGGTCGGCGACCCGTTCGCCGAGAAGAAGGTGCTCGAGTGCTCGCTCGAGCTGCTGGAGCGCGGCCTGCTGGTCTCGCTGCAGGACCTGGGCGCGGCGGGGCTGACCTCCTCCTCGGCGGAGATGGCCTCCAAGGGCGGGGTGGGGGTGGACCTCGACGTGGCCCGCGTCCCCCTGCGCGAGGCGGGCATGGCGCCCTTCGAGATCATGATCAGCGAGTCGCAGGAGCGGATGCTGTGCGTGGTCGCGCCGGGGAGCGTGGACGAGGTGGTCACGGTGTGCGAGCGGTGGGAGGTGCACGGGACGGCCATCGGCTCGGTGACCGACACCGGGCGCCTGCGCGTACTGCACGGCGAGCGGGTGGTGGGCGACATGCCGGTCGCGGCCCTCGTCGACGAGTGCCCGGTCTACGAGCTGGACCCGCGCCGGCCCGCAACCCCGCTCTACCCCGTGCCGACGCCCACGCCGCTGTTCGCCGGGGAAGAGGAGCCCTCCGTGCGCGAGATCCTCCTCGCCCTCGTGGCCGCCCCCAACATCACCTCGCGCCTCCCCCTCTTCGAGCAGTACGACTGGCTCGTGCAGTCGCGCACCGTGCGCCGCCCGGGCGAGGCCGACGCGGCGGTGCTGCTCATGCCCACCGGGGCCGCCATCGCGGTGTCCATCGACGGCTCGGGGCGCCGCGTGGCCGCGGATCCCTACACGGGCACGGTCGAGGCGGTGCTGGAATGCGCCGCCAACCTCGCGTGCGTGGGCGCTGCGCCGCTGGGCCTCACCAACTGCCTGAACTTCGCCAACCCCGAGAAGGCCCACGTGGCCTGGCAGCTCACCGAGAGCGTGCGTGGCCTGGGCGACGCGTGCCGCGCGCTGGGCGTCCCCGTGGTGGGCGGCAACGTCTCGCTCTACAACGAGGGCGCCGAGGGGCCGATCTACCCCACTCCGGTCGTGGGCATGGTGGGGGAGCTCCCCGACCCCGCGCGCGCCGGGCGGGCCGGCTTCGCGCGCGAGGGCGACCTGATCGCGCTGGTGGGCGCGTTCGCTCCGACGCTCGGCGCGAGCGAGCTGGCCAAGCTGCGGGGCGAGGCCCTGCCCGCCGAGCTGCCCGAGGCCGATGTCGTCGCCGCGCAGCGCACCCACGCTGCGGTGCGCGACGCGGTGCGCGCGGGCGTCCTGACCAGCGCGCACGACGTGGCCGAGGGCGGAGTGCTCGTCGCGGTGGCCGAGAGCTGCCTGGCCGGCGGCATGGGCGCGGCGCTGGAGCGCCGACCGCTGGCGGCGCTGGCCACGGCGCTGACGCCCCGGCGATCCAAGCGGGAGCGGGGCGGGCGGCTGCCCGAGCCGCTGGCCGCCGCCCTGTTCGGCGAGGCCCCGGGCACCGCGTTCGTGGTCTCGGGTGACCGCGAGGCCCTCGACCGCCTGGAGGCGCGCACCCACCTCGTCGAGCTGGGCCGGGTGGGCGGCGACGCGCTGGCCGTGGGTGAGGACCTCGCCATCACCTTGGCCGTGCTGCGCGAGGCGCATGCGGCGCTCGGTCCGCTGTTTCCCTGACGATCCGTGGCCCCTTTCTCGCGCCGGCCCCGGTGGGCGTCTACCAGCCGTGGTCCACACGTCCGGCGGCGCAACGGTGCCGCCGGACCCCGCCGCTATCCTCGAACGGTGACCGAGCTCGACGGGCGTGACGGGCCGCGGGACGAGTGCGGGGTGTTCGGGGTCTTCGCCCCGGAGGCCGAGCACGAGGTCTCCAAGCTCGCCTACTACGCCCTCTACGCCCTCCAGCATCGCGGGCAGGAATCCGCGGGGATCGCCGCCGCGGACCTGGGCGGTCACATGATGACCCGGCGCGAGCTGGGGCTGGTCAGCCAGGTCTTCTCCGAGCACGACCTGCGCACGCTGGCGGGCGACCTCGCGGTCGGGCACGTGCGCTACTCCACGACCGGCGCCAACGCCTGGGAGAACTCCCAGCCCGTCCACCGCTCCGACCGCTTCGAGCTGGCGCTCGCCCACAACGGCAACCTCATCAACGCCGTGGCCCTGCACGGCGAGCTGCGCGAGCGCGGGATCACGTTTCGCTCCACGTCGGACTCCGAGATCATCGCCGCGCTGCTGGCCACCCACGAGGCCGACTCGATCGTGGACGCCGTGGCCGCCGTGGTGCCCCGGCTCGAGGGGGCGTTCTCCACCGTGGTGATGACCAACGACCACGTGGTGGCCTTCCGCGACCCGGCCGGTCTGCGCCCGCTGGTGCTCGGCGTGCTCCCCGCGGTCGGTGACGGGCCGCAGCGCTACTGCGTGGCCTCGGAGTCGTGCGCGTTCGACATCATCGGCGCGCGCCTGGTGCGCGACGTGCGCCCGGGGGAGCTGGTGGCCATCTCCTCGCAGGGCATCGAGACCAGGCAGGTGGCCACGGGCGCGCGCGAGGCCTTCTGCCTCTTCGAGTACATCTACTTCGCGCGGCCCGACTCGCGCATGAACGGCGACGTGCTGCAGGCCGCGCGCGGGCGGATGGGCGAGATCCTGGCCCGCGAGGCGCCCACGCCGGGCGCCGACCTGGTCATCCCCGTGCCCGACTCCGGTACGCCGGCGGCGCGCGGGTTCGCACGGGCCAGCGGGCTGCCCCAGGACGACGGCCTGATCAAGAACCGCTACGTCGGGCGCACGTTCATCCAGCCCGGCCACGAGCTGCGCCGCCACGGCCTGCGCATGAAGTTCAACCCGCTGCCCGAGATCGTCGGCGGCAAGCGGATCGTCGTGGTCGACGACTCCATCGTGCGGGGCAACACCACGCGGCAGATCGTGGCGATGCTGCGCGACGCCGGCGCGCTGGAGATCCACATGCGCATCAGCGCGCCGCCCATCAAGCACCCCTGCCACTACGGGATCGACATGTCCACGCGCGAGGAGATGGTCGCCCACGGGCGCACGGTCGAGGAGGTCGCCGCCGAGCTGGGCTGTGACTCGCTTGCCTACCTCTCCCTCGAGGGCGTGTACGAGGCGGTGCGCGGCGAGCGCGGACGCCACTGCGACGCGTGCTTCACCGGTGACTACCCCTTGGAGAACAGCGCCGGCGCGCAGCACAAGGACGCGTTCGAGCACGCCCTGCCGCTGGTTCGCGCCTGACGGAAAGCGCTTGGGAGGTCCGGGCGGGCCGGCCGTCACAACTCTGCGTAGGCCGCCCGCAGCCGCCGGACGCGGCGCTATGGTCGCTCGCCCGTGACCGTCGTCCCCCAGCCGCACCTCCCCGAGACGGGCCTGGACCTCTTCTCCGCGGCAGCGGGCGTGCCGCCGCTGGATCCCGCCGACCCCGAGGGGGCGCTGCGGCGCCTGTTCGGCTTCGAGGGTTTCCGCCCCGGCCAGCGCGAGGCGGTGGAGGCGGCCCTGGCCGACCGCGACGCGCTGGTCGTCATGCCCACCGGCGCGGGCAAGTCGCTGTGCTATCAGCTTCCCGCCCTGGTGCGCGATGACCTGACGCTGGTCGTCTCGCCGCTGGTCTCGCTCATGCAGGACCAGGTCGAGGGCCTGGCCGCGGTGGCCGGCTCGCGGGTCGGTCTGGTCAACGCGCAGCGCTCGGGCGCGGAGAACCGCGCGACCCTGGCCGCCGCCGCGCGCGGCGAGCTGCGCCTGCTCTACGTCGCGCCCGAGCGGTTCTCGTCGCGGCCGTTCCTCGACGCGGTGCGCGACGCGCGCGTGGGCCTGTTCGTGGTCGACGAGGCCCACTGCGTCTCGCAGTGGGGGCACGACTTCCGCCCCGACTACTTCCGCCTGGCCGACGCCGCGCGGTGGCTGGGCGCGCGGGCCATCATGGGCGCCACGGCCACCGCCACCCCGCAGGTGGCCACCGACGTGGAGCGGCGCCTGGGCCTGCGCGACCCGGTGCGCGTGGCGACGGGCTTCGACCGGCCCAACCTCTCCTTCGCGGTGGTGCGCTGCGCGTCGAAGCGGGCCAAGCGCCGTCATCTGGCCGCCGTGCTCGCCGACCCCGCCGACCGGCCGGCCATCGTCTACGCGGGCACGCGCGCGGCCACCGAGGAGGTGGCCGCCCTGCTGCGCGCCGACCTGGGCTGCGAGGTCGCCGCCTACCACGCGGGGCTGGACCGCGAGCAGCGCGCCACGGTGCAGCGGCAGTTCATGGCCGGCGGCGCCGGGGTGGTGGTGGCCACCAACGCCTTCGGCATGGGCGTCGACAAGGCCGACGTGCGCACGGTCTGCCACGACGCCGTGCCCTCCTCCGTGGAGGCCTGGTACCAGGAGGCCGGCCGCGCCGGCCGCGACGGCGCCCCCGCCCGCGCCCTCCTGTTCGCCGAGGGGCGCGACAAGGGGCTGCACGTGTTCTTCATCCAGCGCGCCGAGGTCGACGACGGGCTCGTGCGTCGCGTTGCGCAGCGGCTGGCCCAGCGCGCCGAGGGCGGGCGCTACGACGTCGGCCTCGACGAACTGGCCTCCCTGGCCGGGGATGGGCAGGGCGGTGACGACCAGGTCCGCGCGGTGGTGGGCCACCTCGCGCGTGCGGGTGTCGTGCGCCCGGCGCCCTCGACGCCCGACCGGGTGCGAGGCGCGGTGGAGGGACCCTTCGACGGGCGGGCCCAGGCAGCGTGCAAGGCCTCGGCCGGCGAGGCACAGCGGGCGCGCTGGCGTCAGTACCGCTCGATCTGGGCGCTGGTGGAGGGCGACGGCTGCCGCCGGCGCGAGCTGCTGCGCCACTTCGGCGACGACGCCGCGCCGGCCCCGATGATCGGCGTGCCGTGCTGCGACGTCTGCGACCCGGCGCTCGTGCCCCCCGCGCCCGCGGGCGGGACGGACCACGGCGGCGGCCGGCGACGTGGTTCGGGTGCCGGGGCCGGCGCGCCGCGCGGGGTGCACCCCGTGGGCGGGGACCTCGACGGCGCCATCGTCGGGGTCGTGCGCACGGCACGGCCCAAGGTCGGGCGGACGCGCACGGTGGAGATCCTGCGTGGCAGCCAGGCGAGGATCATCCGTGAGAACGCCTACGACGGCCTGCCCGGCTACGGCACCTTCGACCACCTCACCGCCGGGGAGGTGCTGGGCCGCGTCGACGAGCTGATCGCCGCCGGGCGCCTGCGCTCCACGGGCGGGGCGTTCCCCAAGCTCGAAGCGGCGTGACCGGCGCCGCCGACGAGGCGCCCGACCAGTCCCACGGCGCCTCCGACGGGCCGCTTCCCATCGCGGTCCTCGCCTCCGGTCAGGGCACCAACCTGCAGGCGCTGCTGGATACTGTGCACGGCCGGGAGGCACGGATCGTCGCCGTCGCGTCCGACCGGCCCGATGCGCCCGCGCTGCGCCGCGCTGGCGAGGCCGGGGTCCCCGCCGCCACCTTCGCGCGCGCGGACTTCCCCGATCGCGCGGCCCGTGACGAGGCCATCGCGGGCTGGCTGGCCGATCGGGGCGCGCGTGCCGTCGTGCTCGCCGGATACATGGCGCTGCTCACGCCGGGCTTCCTGGCCCGCTTCCCCGGGGGCGTGCTCAACGTCCACCCGAGCCTGCTGCCCGCCTTCCCCGGCCTGCGGGCCGTCGAGCAGGCGGTCGAGCACGGCGTCAAGGTCTTCGGCGTCACCGTGCACTTCGTCGACGAGGGCATCGACACCGGGCCCATCGTGGCCCAGCGTGCCGTGGAGCTGCCCGACGTGACCGATCCTGCCGCGGTGCTGGCCGCCCTGCGGCCCCTCGAGCACAGCCTGCTGCCCGAGGCCGTGCGCAGCCTCGCCGCGGGCGCTCTGCGGCCGCCGGCGCCTATTCCTCCTCCTTGACGTCGAGCTCGTCCACCTCCTCGGGGTCGTCGAAGCCGGCGGGGTCGCCGTCCTGCGCGTCGTCGGCCTCCTCGTCGCCCAGCGCGTCGGCGTCCTCGTCGCCGATCTCGTCGGCGTCCTCCTGGCGGTCCTTGAGCTTGTCGCGCGACTCGTCGATGTGCTCCCCGACGCGGTCGATGCGTTGGTCGAGCTCCTCGGTGTCGTGCTCGAGCTGCTCCTCGGGGTCCTCTACCGGCACTGCGCTGCCTCCCTGGGTCGCTTCGCTGTTGTTGGAGGACCGCCTTCCCGCCCGCGGCCCTCGGTATGCTCGCGATGTGGCCGACCCTACCGGCATCGACGCGCCCGCCGCCGCCGCCGTGGAGCCGGGGGCGGTGCAGATCCGCCGTGCCCTGCTGTCGGTCACCGACAAGCGCGGCATCGTCGACTTCGCCCGCGGCCTGGCCGCGGAGGGCATCGAGCTGGTCTCCACCGGGGGCACGGCGCGCGAGCTGCGCGAGGCCGGGCTCGAGGTGCGCCCGATCGAGGACTTCACGGGCTTTCCCGAGATCATGGACGGGCGGGTCAAGACCTTGCACCCGCGCCTGTACGGGGGCCTGCTCGCGGTGCGCGCCAACCCCGAGCACCTGCGCGAGGCGGCCGAGCAGGACATCGAGTTCGTCGACCTGGTCTGCGTGAACCTCTACGCCTTCGAGCGCACCGCCGGCCGGCGCGGGGTCTCCGAGGCCGAGGTGATCGACGACATCGACATCGGCGGCCCCACGATGCTGCGCGCGGCGGCCAAGAACTTCGCCTACACGGCCGTGGTCACCTCGCCCGAGTCCTACGACGCGGTGCTCGAGGAGCTGCGCGCCGCCGACGGCTGCCTGTCCATGGCCACGCGCGAGTCGCTGGCCGCCGAGGCCTTCCACGTCACCGCGCGCTACGACACGGCCATCGCTGGCTGGTTCGCCGAGAAGCGCGAGGACTTCCCGCCGCTGATGGTGGGGGCATACGAGAAGGTCATGGACCTCCCCTACGGCGAGAACCCCCACCAGCGCGCCGCCTACTACGCCCAGGTCGGCGCGCGGCGCCACGTGCTGTCGATGGTCCGCCAGCTCCACGGCCGGGAGATGTCCTACAACAACCTGCTCGACCTCGACGCCGCCCGCGCCCTGGTGGCCGAGTTCAGCGAGCCGGCCTGCGCGATCGTCAAGCACAACAACCCATGCGGCTGCGCGTTGGGCGACGGGCCGCAGCAGGCCTACGAGCGCGCCTTCGCCTGTGATCCGCTCAGTGCCTTCGGCGGGATCATCGCCCTGAACCGCCCGGTGGACCGCGCGACGGCGGAGCGCCTGCACGAGCAGTTCATCGAGGTCCTCGTGGCGCCCGGCTACGAGGACGGCGCGCTCGAGGTGCTGTGCCAGAAGCCCGACATGCGGGTGCTGTACGACGAGGAGCGCCGCCACCGCCCGGGACGGGAGCGCGCGGTGCGCCAGGTGGAGGGCGGCCTGCTCGTGCAGGACCGCGACATCGTCGAGGACCGCACGGAGATGGAGGTCGTCACCGGCCGCGCACCGAGCGAGGACGAGTGGGCCGCGCTTCGCTTCGCCTGGCGGGTGTGCCGCCACGTGAAGTCCAACGCGATCGTGCTCGCGCGTGACGGCGCCACCGCGGGCATCGGCGCGGGACAGATGAGCCGGGTGGACTCGGTGCGCCTGGCCATCGACAAGTCGCGTCTGGAGACCGTGCAGGGCGCGGTCCTGGCCTCCGACGCGTTCTTCCCCTTCGCCGACGGGCCGGAGATCGCCGTCGCTGCGGGTGTGACGGCGATGATCCAGCCGGGCGGCTCCAAGCGCGATCCCGATGTCGTCGAGGCGGCCGACAGGGCCGGCGTGGCGATGGTCTTCACCAATCGCCGTCACTTCCGCCACTGAGAGCATGTGTCGCTCTTGCGACCCGGGGACCCACCGACGGCGGCCACGGCGCCGCCTCTCCCGCTCCTGACCCATGCCCGTCGAGCGCCTCAGCTCGGGCGGGCCCTGGGAGGAGATCGTCGGCTACAGCCGCGTCGTGCGCGCCGGGCCCTTCCTGCTCGTGGCCGGCACGACCGCGATGACGGCCGATGGCGCGGTGCAGGGTGGCGCGAGCCCCTACGACCAGGCCCGGTACGCGCTGGAGGGCGTCGCCGACGCCCTTTCACGCATGGGCGCCACCGTGGACGATGTCGTGCGCACGCGGATCTACATGACCGACGCCGACCACTGGGAGGAGGTCGCCCGTGCGCACCGCGAGGCCCTCGGCGATGTGCGCCCGGCGGCCACGATCGTCGAGGTCAGCAGGTTGCTGGACCCGCGGCTGCTCGTCGAGATCGAGGCGACGGCCTATCAGGAGGGCGGCGGCTGAGGGGCCCTCGATCCGTCCGGTCCGTCGCGGACACTGCGGCGCTCGATGACGGTCGCCTCCTCCAGCCAAACTGCCCTCCGCGATTGGCAGCAACGCGCGCTCGATCGCCTCGCGGGGTGGGACGGCGCCACGCCGTTCCTCGTGTCCGCCGCGCCCGGCGCGGGCAAGACCCGCCCGGCGCTGGTGCTCGCGCGCGACCTCCTGGGGTCGCGCGTCGTGCGCCGCGTCGTGGTCGTCTGCCCGACCACGCCGCTCACGCGCCAGTGGGCGCAGGCCGCCGCGGGGCTGGGCCTCCAGCTCGCGCCCGACGCCGAGCACCTACGCGCGCCCTCGGGCTTCGACGGCGTCTGCGTCACCTACGCGCGCGCCGTGGCGTCGGCGAAGCGCTGGGCGCGCGAGTGCACCGATGGGACGCTGGTGATCGCCGACGAGGCCCACCATCTCGGGGAGGACCTCGCATGGGGCGAGGGCTTCGCCGTCGCGTTTCGTCCCAGCCGGCGCTGGCTGCTGCTGTCAGGAACGCCCTTTCGCTCCGACCAGAGCGCCATTCCCGGCGTGCGCTACGAGGACGGCGTCTGCGTGCCCGACGTGACCTACACCTACGCCGAAGCTGTGCGCGACGGCGTCTGTCGCCCCGTCTCGTTCATCCCCTACGACGGCGAGCTGCAGTGGCGCAGCGGCGACGACGTGGTCGAGAGCTCGTTCGCCGACGCGCTGGCCGGCCGCGAGGCCGGCCGCCGCTACCGCACGGCGATCTCCGTCGAGCTGCCCGACGGCCTGCCCCGCATCCTGCGGGCCGCGCATGATCGACTGGAGGCCCTTCGCGCTGACGGTCACCGCGACGCCGGCGGGCTCGTCGTGGCCGCCGACGCCAGCCACGCCCGCGCCATCGCCAGGGTCCTGCGCGAGATCGCCGGCGAGGCGCCCACGGTCGTCCTGCACACCGACAGCCGCGCTCACGCCAAGCTGGCCGCCTTCCGCGACGCCCGCGACCGCTGGATCGTCGCGGTCAACATGGTCAGCGAAGGCGTCGACATCCCCCGCCTGCGCGTCGGGGTCTACGCCACCGCTGCGCGCACGCCACTCATCTTCCGTCAGATCGTGGGGCGCTTCGTGCGCGTCATCGCGGGTCGGCCCGCCGGCGAGCCGGGCTTTCTCTTCCTCCCTGCCGACCCGCACCTTCGCAGCCTCGCGGCCGACGTCGAGACGGAACTGCGCCACGTCCTGCGCCCACCCGACGACGCCGACCCCCTCGCCCTCGACGAGCCCCTCGAGCGCCGCGCCACCGAGCCCGCCGGACAGCTCGACTTCCAGCCCGTCGCGGCCGACGTCGCGCCCCAGCTCGCCCTCTTCGGCGGCGTCCCGCCCCCACCCAGGGCGGCCCCCGCGTTCGCGCCGGCCGTGTCACCCGAGCCGGCGTCCGAGCCCGACGACGTGCAGCTCCCGGCCTACGAGCGCCGCGCCCGCCTGCGCGACAAGCGCCACGCCCTCGTCGGCCAGCTACGCCGCGAGGACGGCCGCTCCCACCGGGAGATCAACGCCTGGCTCAACCGCGCCACCGCCATCACCCGCGTCGACGACGCGTCCCTCGACCAGCTCCAGGCCTCCATCGATCTTCTGCTCAAGGAACTCGATCGGCGGTCCTCCGGCCGGACAGGCCGGGCGGCGTAGCAGTGCCGCCGGCGAGACTCGAACTCGCGCACCTCGGATTAAAAGTCCGGAGCTCTACCAACTGAGCTACGGCGGCATCGTCACTCTAGGTAGCTCGACTCCTGCCACGTGAGGCGCTTCCAGCTCGCGCGCTGCGCGGTGCGCCGGCGGTGGCAGTTCGCGCAGACCACGTCGCACTTTGCGATCTCGTCCGCAAGTCGCTCCAAGCTGGCCTCACGAACGACCAGCTGAGCGACCGACGCCAGCTTATCTCCGCGGACGTGGTCGAACTCGAGGACACGCAGGTCGTTCTCGGCGCAGTCGAGGCAGCTGTTATCCGCCAGCCAAGCCCGGACGGCCGCCCGTTGCCGGGTGCGTGGCCCCCGCTGCTCCTCGCTCGCTGGACGGCTTCGCCAGTGGTCCCCTCGGTCGATCGTGCGACGACGATGGCAATTGGCGCACACAATCTCGCAACGCGCGAGCTCCTGTTCGAGCCGGTCGATATCCACACCGCCGGCAACCGCCGCAGAGATGCCGAAACACTTGCGATCGACGTGGTCGAACTCGAGGACGGCGGGGTGCGACTCTCCGCAGTCCGTGCAAGCGGAGGCGTGTAGCAATCCGAAGACAAGGTGACGTGCCTTGCCGACTCGCGCTCCTTTGTTGCGTCGGACATGGTCGCGATGAGCCTGTCCTCGCTCCCGGAAGTACGCCTTGAAGCACTCGCGACACCACCACTGGTGGTCGTCGCCCGCGCGATTGAACGCGGCGAGAGGGAGATGCTGGTGGCACTTGGAGCACCGTCGTTGACGGCCGTTATCTCGAGCTTTCGAAGTGGCTGGCTGGACCACCTTCGGGATAGCGGGCGCAGGCGGGACGGCAACATCACGGACCCAGAGGCTGACCGAGGACTTCGCGACGCCGAGCTCTCGGACAATGCGATTCAGCGACCAGCCCTTGGCGCGAAGCGCTCTTGCCTCTAGACGTTCCCTCTGCTTGGCTTGCACGAACAGATGTTCCCAGCGAAGCCGGACGGAACCAGTACCCCCAGTCGGATTCGAACCGACGATCTCCGCCGTGAAAGGGCGGC
>JBBJOB010000121.1:0-6333 GCA_037721455.1 Solirubrobacteraceae bacterium
CCGAGGAGGCCGCCCCCGACCCCGGGGCGCCGGCCGAGGAGGCCGCCCCCGACCCCGGGGCGCCGGCCGAGGAGGCCGCCCCCGACCCGACTCAGACCCCCGAGAGCACCGAGAAGACCAAGCCGTGAGCACGGTCACCGCCAGCGACGTCAAGGCCCTGCGCGAGCGCACCGGCGCGGGGATGATGGACTGCAAGAACGCCCTGCAGGAGACCGGTGGCGACATGGACGCCGCCGTCGAGCAGCTGCGCGTGAAGGGCCTGAGCGGTGCGGCCAAGCTGGCCGGCCGCGAGGCCACCGAGGGGACCGTCCAGGCCTACATCCACGCCAACGGCAAGATCGGCGTGCTCGTCGAGGTGGACTGCAACACCGACTTCGTGGCGCGCAACGATGACTTCACTGCCTTCGCCCGTGACATCGCGCTACACGTGGCCGCCAGCCCGCAGACGCTCTACGTGACCGAGGAGGAGGTCCCGCAGGCCGACCGGGAGGCCGAGCTGCGCGTCTACGAGCAGCAGGCCGCCGACAAGCCCGAGCACGTGCGCCCGCGCATCGCCGAGGGCAAGCTCAAGAAGTGGCTGGAGGACGTGGTGCTGCTCCATCAGGTCCACGTCAACGCCGACAAGTACGAGGGCAAGACCATCGAGGAGCTGCGCGTGGAGCTGTCGGCGAAGACCGGCGAGAACGTGGTCATCCGCCGCTTCGCGCGCTTCCAGGTCGGCGCGTAGCGTACGGTGGCCGACCCCGTCTTCAAGCGCCTCCTGCTCAAGCTCTCGGGGGAGGCGCTCATGGGTGAGCGCGAGTTCGGCACCGACCCCGAGCGCGTCGCGGTGATCGCCGCGCAGGTGGCGGGGGTGCAGGAGCGCGGCGTGGAGGTGGCGCTGGTCGTCGGCGCGGGCAACATCTATCGCGGCCTGCGGGGCGCCGCGTCGGGGATGGACCGTGCCACCGCCGACTACATGGGGATGCTGGCCACCGTCCTCAACGCGCTCACGCTCCAGGACGCCCTGGAGAAGCGCGGCGCGCACACCCGGGTGCAGAGCGCCATAACGATCTCCGAGGTGGCCGAGCCCTACATCCGCCGCCGCGCGATGCGCCACCTCGAGAAGGGGCGCATCGTCATCTTCGCCGCGGGCACCGGCAACCCGTTCTTCACCACCGACACCGCCGCCGCGCTGCGCGCCGTCGAGATCCACGCCGAGGCCATCCTGATGGCCAAGAACGGTGTGCGCGGCGTCTACTCCGGCGACCCCCGGACCGACCCCGACGCGCAGTTCATCGAGCGGATCACGCACATGGAGGCCATCCAGCGCCGGCTGAAGGTCATGGACACCACGGCGCTCACCGTGTGCATGGAGAACGAGCTCCCCCTGCACGTCTTCAACATGGACGACGAGCGCAACATCGACCGGATAGTGTCCGGCGAGATGGTCGGGACCCTGGTGGCCACGCCGTGAGCGAGATGACCAACGAGCTGCTGGCCGACGCCCGCGACCGGATGGGCAAGTCGGTGGAGTCCACCTCCGCGGAGTTCGGCTCGGTGCGCACGGGCCGCGCCAGCCCCGCGCTGCTGGACCGCGTGATGGTCGACTACTACGGCGCCCAGACGCCGCTGCGCCAGCTCGCCACGATCAACGCTCCCGAGGCCCGCATGCTCACCGTGCAGCCCTACGACCAGTCGTCGATGAAGGCCATCGAGAAGGGCATAATCGAGGCCCAGCTCGGGCTCACCCCCTCCAACGACGGGCAGATCGTGCGCCTGGTCATCCCCGAGATGACCGAGGAGCGCCGGCGCGAGATGGTCAAGGTCGCCCGCAACATCGCCGAGGAGGGCCGCGTGGCCATCCGCAACATCCGCCGCGACTGCATGCACGACCTGCGCGAGCTCAAGGAGAGCGGTGAGACGGGGGCCGACGACGAGCACCGCGCCGAGACCGAGCTCCAGCGGCTCACCGACGAGAGGACCGCCCAGCTCGACGCGCTGCTGAAGGGCAAGGAAGAAGAGATCCTCGAGGTGTGAGCGGGTCGGTGCCCGCACGCGCGCGCCACGTCGCCATCATCACCGACGGCAACGGCCGGTGGGCGCAGGCGCACGGCCTCTCGGTCGCCGAGGGTCACAGGGCGGGTGCCGACACGGTGAAGGCGCGGCTGCGCGACGCCGCGGACCTCGGCGTCCACGAGCTCACCGTCTACTCGTTCTCCACCGAGAACTGGTCGCGCTCGGACGAGGAGGTGGCGGCTCTGATGGGCATGTTCTCCGAGCGGATCCTGGGCGAGACGCCCGAGCTGCACTCCGAGGGGGTGCGCATGCGCTTCGTGGGCCGGCGCGAGGGCGTGCGCCCCGAGCTGGTGGCGCAGATGGCCTGGGCAGAGGAGCACACCGCCGCCAACGAGCGCATCACGCTGTTCGTGGCCTTCAACTACGGGGGCCGCGCGGAGATCGTCGATGCGGCGGCCAGGTACGACGGGGGCGGGGAGGAGGCCTTCAGGCGCCTGCTCTACGCGCCCGAGATGCACGACCCCGACCTGATCATCCGCACCGGCGGGGAGCGGCGGCTGAGCAACTACCTGTTGTGGCAGTCGGCCTACTCGGAGCTGGTCTTCCGCGACGAGCTGTGGCCCGATTTCGGTCGCGAGGCCTTCGAGGGGAGCCTGGCCGAGTTCGAGGCCCGTCGCCGGCGCTTCGGCGGGCGCTGATGGCCGCCGCACCGCCGCGCGGCCGCTCCGGCCCGCCGCCGACCCGCCGGGGGGAGGGGCCGGGTCGGGAGCGCTCCGACCTGGTCGCCCGGATCATCGCGGCCGTCCCCGCCATCGCCTTCGCGATCTTCATCGTCGCGGCAGGCGGCCCGATCTTCATGGCCGGGGCGGTGCTGCTGGGCGTGGCCTGCCTACACGAGCTCTTCACCCTGCTGGACTTCACGGCGCCGGTGCGCCTGGCCGGCTTCCTGGGGCTCGTGGGGCTGGGCTGCGCGGCGCTGTTCGGCGATCGGGAGACCGTGCTGCTGGCCTTCGTGGCGACGATCCCACTGGTCTTCGCGATCGGGCTGGTCCAGGCCCGCCCGCCGGGGATGGCGGGCATCGCGGTCACCGTCTTCGCCCTGGGCTGGATCGGGCTGGCCATCGGCCACGCGGTGCTGCTGCGCGAACTGGAGAACGGTGGCGGCATCATGGTCGCCGTCCTCGTGGGCACCTTCGCCGGGGACACCGGCGCCTACGTGGGCGGACAGGCGTTCGGCCGCCGCCCGCTGGCCCCCTCGATCTCGCCCAGCAAGACGATCGAGGGCCTGCTCGTCGGCATGCTCACCGCGGTGGTCTTCGTCTGGCTCGCCGGCCTCTACATGGACTGGCTCAGCGGGACCCAGGCGCTGCTCCTGGGCCTGGCCGTCGCGGTGGCGGCGCCGATCGGCGACCTCTTCGAGAGCTACCTCAAGCGCGACGTGGGCACCAAGGACACCGGTCGCCTCTTCGGCGCCCACGGCGGGGCGCTGGACCGCCTCGACGCCGCCCTGTTCACCTTGGTCGTCGGCTTCTACGTCTGGTCGGCGATGCTGTAGGCGGCAGCTCTCTACCGCCCCGAGATGACGTCCCACGCACGGCGCAGGCGGGCGCGCAACTCGGACTCCACGACGTCGTCGGGGTCGACCTCCATGACGGCCGGGTTGGCTTCGGGCGCGTGGAGGTCGCGGGCCTGAGCGGCGGTGAGGTCCAGGAACACGGCGCGTTCGTACAGGTCGCCGACGGCGGGTGCGTCGGCGAAGCGCTCGCCCTCGTCGGTCTCCAGGATGAGCCCGTCGAAGATGTCGGACTCCGCGTCGGCCAGCACGCGGTGGACGGTGCCGACCTGCTCGCCGCCGGAGGCGTACACCGGGGTGCCCTCGGCCAGCGTCATATAGGCGATAGGGGCGCCGTAGTCGGCCATCGGCGGAGTCCTACCCGATCGTGCGCTGGCAATACGCTGAGCCGCCGTGTCCCGCCGCCTGCTCATCCTGGGCTCCACGGGCTCGATCGGGACTCAGGCGCTGGACCTGGTCGAGCGTTCCGACGAGCTCGAGCTCGTCGGCCTCAGCGCCCGGAGCGACTGGGAGGCGCTGATCGCCCAGGCCCAGCGCTTCGGGGTGTCGCGCATCGCGCTGGCCGACCCCGACGCCGCCGCGCGCGCCGGCGAGGCGTGGACGGGCGGGGAGGTTTTGAGCGGAGCCGAGGGCCTCGTGGAGCTGGTCGTCGGATCGGGGGCCGACCTGGTCCTCAACGCGCTGGTCGGCTCAGCCGGCCTCGGGCCCACCGTGGCAGCGCTTGGCGAGGGGATCGACCTGGCGCTGGCCAACAAGGAGTCGCTCGTGGTCGGCGGGGAGCTGGTCACCCAGCTCGCCCAGGCCACCGGCGCCCAGCTACTGCCCGTGGACTCCGAGCACACCGCGCTGCACCAGCTCCTGGCGGGCCGGCGCCCCGGCGAGGTGGAGCGCCTGACCATCACCGCCTCGGGCGGGCCATTCCGCGGGCGAACGCGCGCGGGGCTGGAGCGTGTGACCGTCGACCAGGCGCTCGCCCACCCCACGTGGGCCATGGGCGGCAAGATCACCATCGACTCGGCCACGATGATGAACAAGGGCCTGGAGGTCATGGAGGCCCACCACCTCTTCTCCACGCCCTACGAGCGCATCGACGTCGTCGTGCACCCGCAGTCCATCGTCCACGGGCTGGTGACCCTGGCCGACGGGGCCCAGCTCGCCCACCTGGGCCATCCCGACATGCGCGTCGCCATCTCCTACGCCCTGCACGACGGCGAGAGCGTCGACGTGCCCACCCGCGCGCTCTCGCTCAGCGAGGTGGCCAACCTGAGCTTCGAGCCCGTCGACGAGGCCGCCTTTCCCTGCCTGCGCCTGGCCCGGGAGGCGGCGGTGGCCGGTGGCACCGCTCCGTGCGTGCTCAACGCGGCCAACGAGGTCGCCGTGCACGCCTTCCTGGACGGGCGCCTGACCTTCCTGGGCATCCCCGCAGTCATCGAGTCCACGCTCGAGCGCCTGCCCGCGGCGCGGGTACGTGCGTTCGAGTCACTCTACGACGCCGACCGCGACGCCCGGGCTGTGGCCGGCGGGTTCGTCGAGAGCACTGTCCACGCATGAGCTGGTTCCTGGCCTTCGCCGGCTTCGCCACGCTGATCATCCTGCACGAGGCCGGCCACTTCGCGGTGGCCAAGTGGGTGGGCATGCGCGTCGAGCGCTTCTCGCTGTTCTTCGGCAAGCCGCTGGTCAGCTTCCGCCGCGGCGAGACGGAATACGGCATCGGACCGATCCCACTCGGAGGCTACGTGAAGATCACCGGGATGAATCCGGCGGAGCCCATCCCGCCGGAGGTCGCCCACCGCGCCTACTTCCGCCAGCCCGTCTGGAAGCGCATCGTGGTCATCCTGGCCGGCCCGGCGGTCAACCTCGTGCTGGCCTTCGTGATCCTCGCGGGGTTCTTCTGGGCCGATGGGATCACCCAGCCGACGGTCGCGGTGGGGGAGACCACGCCCGGGGCTCCGGCGGCGGGGGAGCTGCGCCCGGGCGATCGGATCCTCGCGGTCGACGGGACCCGGATCTTCGAGCCCGGCTTGAGCGCCGCCGAGGCCAATGCCCGCATCGAGCGGCTCATGATGATCGTCGACGATCACCCGTGTGCCGGCGGCGGGCAGGCCGAGGGCTGTGTGGCCGCCAGCCCGGTGATGCTGACCGTCGCTCAGCCGGGCGGCGAGCCCCGCGGGCTCGCGCTCGCCCCGCGGTACGACCCCGAGCTCGACCGGATGCTGCTGGGCTTCAGCTTCGGACCGGGAGAGCAGCAGCCCGCCGGGCCGCTGGCGGCCTCCCAGGCGAGCCTGGATCTCATGTGGCAGGTGACGCGCACCACGGGCGAGACGCTGGCCGGCCTCTTCTACTCCGCGCAGGCGCGGGACGAGCTCGGCGGAGTCGTGGGCGGCTACGAGGCCACGCGCCAGGCCATCGAGCTCGACATCGAGCTCGCGGTGCGCATCCTCGGGTTGATCTCGCTGTCGCTGGCCGTGTTCAATCTGCTGCCCTTCCTGCCCCTCGACGGTGGGCACGTCTTCTGGGCGCTGGCCGAGAAGGTCCGCGGGCGGCGCATCCCCTTCGCGGTCATGGAGCGCGCAGGGATGATCGGGATCATCCTGATCATCCCGATCTTCCTGCTGGGCCTCACCAACGACCTCGAACGGATCATCTCCGGCGAGGGCTTCGGAGTGCGCTGAGGCCGCGTCAGCACGTGGTAGGTTCGCCTTGCGGGAGCGAACCTGAGCGAGTCGAGGAGAGAGAGCATGACGACCACCGCGGCGACCGAG